>NZ_DAIOEU010000075.1:0-21004 GCF_036746095.1 Dyella sp. | reverse complement strand
GTTCTCGGCGATATTGGTGGCGTGGTCGCCGATGCGCTCGATGTTCTTGGCCATGAACAACAGATGCGTGCAGGGCGTGATCACGCGCGGATCTTCCATCATGTACGTCAGCAGTTCGCGGAAGTAGGCCGTGTAGGCTTCATCCAGTTCCACGTCGTCCTGCCATACCTTGTACGCCAGCTCGGCATCGCGGTCGCGGTAGGCGCGCAGCACTGAGCGGATTTCTTCGGCGGCGAGTTCCGCCAGGTGCGCCAGGCCACTGGTCGGCTTCAGCGGAGCGGCCATCGACAAGGGAATCGAGCGCTTGGCCACGTTGGCGGCGTAGTCGCCGATGCGTTCGATGTCCGCGGCGATGCGCAGCGCGGCGAACACGTGGCGCAGGTCACCGGCAATCGGCGCGCGCAGCGCCAGCAGGCGCACCACGTCGTGGCTGATTTCCTGTTCGAGCCGATCGATGGCGTCGTCATTGTTGACGACGTGCTGGGCGGCGCGTTCGTCGCGGCGATCCACCACGTCGATGGCCGCTTCCAACTGGCTCACCGACAGCTCGCCCATGCGAACCAGCTCGCCGGTCAGGCGCAGCAGTTCGTCGTCGTAGCTCTTGATGATGTGTTCCTTGCTGCTGCCGCTCATGGGATGGCCTCTTGCTGTTCGATAATGGGGAAGGGCTTGGTGGGTGGTTTCCCGCTGGATTCGCCCCTCACCCTACCCTCTCCCCGAAGGGGAGAGGGAAAAGATAGAAGATCAACCAAATCTGCCGGTGATGTAATCTTCGGTCTGCTTCTTGCCAGGCTTGGTGAAGATCTTTTCGGTGTTGTCGAACTCGATCAGATCGCCCATGTACATGAAGGCCGTGCGGTCGGACACACGTGCCGCCTGCTGCATGTTGTGGGTGACGATCACGATCGTGTATTCGTGCTTGAGCTCTTCCACCAGCTGTTCGATGCGGCCGGTGGCGATGGGGTCGAGCGCGGAAGTGGGCTCGTCGAGCAGCAGCACTTCCGGGCGCAGCGCAATGCCGCGCGCAATGCACAAGCGTTGCTGCTGGCCGCCGGACAAGCCCAGCGCGCTTTGCTTGAGCTTGTCCTTCACTTCGTCCCACAGCGCCGCGCTGCGCAGCGCCTGTTCCACGCGGGTTTCCATGTCCGCACGCGATAGCCGTTCGTGATGGCGGATGCCGTAGGCGACGTTCTCGAAGATGGTCATCGGGAACGGCACCGGCTTCTGGAATACCATGCCCACTTTCGTGCGCAGGCGGTTCATCGAATAGCTCGGGTCGAGGATGTTCTCGCCGTCGAGTTCGATCGAACCTTTCGCTTCCAGCTTCGGATAGATCGCGTAGATGCGATTGAAGATGCGCAGCAGGGTGGACTTGCCGCAACCGGAAGGACCGATGATGGCGGTGACCTGCTTCTCCGGAATGTCCATGTTGATGCCTTTCAGCGCATGGTATCCGTTGTAGTAGAAGTGCACGTCGCGCACTTTCAGCTTGGCGGGCGCATTGGCGCCGGTCAGGGGCGCCGCGGTGGCGGCGGCGAGGTCATTCATAACTCACCTTCTTGCGCGAAAACACGATGCGGGTCAGCAGGCTCAGCGCCAGCACGAACAGGGTGATCAGCAGCGCGCCGGCCCAGGCGATCGCATGCAGCGCCGGATTCGGGTCGTTGGTGTACTGATAGATCGTTACCGGCATGCTGGCCATCTTGTCCAGCGGATGCGCGGTCATGAAGTTGTTGCCGAAGGCGGTAAACAGCAGCGGCGCGGTTTCGCCGGCCAGGCGGGCAAGCGCCAGCAGCACGCCGGTGAGAATGCCGGAAAACGCTGCGCGCATCAGCACCTGCACGGTGAGCTTCCACTGCGGAACGCCAAGCGACAGTGCCGCTTCGCGCAAGGTGCCGGGCACCAGCTGCAGCATTTCATCGGTGGTGCGCACGATCACCGGCAAGCCGATCAACGCAAGCGCCACGCTGCCGGCAAAACCGGAAAAGCTGATGCGCCCGCCGGTGAGTTCGGTGGTGGGAATCACCACGATCACGTACACGAACAGGCCGAGCACGATCGACGGTGCCGACAACAGAATGTCGTTGAGGAAGCGGATGGTCGCACCCAGGCGCGTAGAGCTGGCGTATTCGGCCAGGTACGTACCGGCCAGCACGCCGATCGGTGCGCAGATCAACAGCGCCATCAAGTCCATGATCAGGCTGCCGACGATCGCGTTCGACAAACCGCCCTGGTCGGCATACGCCGTAATCTTGGTGAACAAGGTGAGCTTGATCGCGCCCAGGCCGTTCTGCGCGGTGATCCACAGGATCCAGACGAGGAAGAGCAGGCCGATCAGGGTGGCCAACCCGCTGAGCGTCAGTGCGACGATGTTGACGATGGAGCGGCGTACGTAGACGGCTGACATCAGCGACCCTCCTTGCGTTGCAGCTGGCGCAGCATCAAGCGTGCAATCAGCAGCACGATGAAGGTCACCACGAACAGCAGGAAGCCCAGCGCGATCAGCGCGGAGCGATGCAGGCCCACCGCTTCGTTGAATTCATTGGCGATGCTGGAAGAAATCGACGTGCCCGGCATCAGCAGCGATGCGGTGAGGTTGTACGAGTTGCCCAGCACGAAGGTGACGGCCATGGTTTCGCCGAGCGCACGCCCGAGCCCGAGGAAAATGCCCCCGATCACGGCCGAGCGCGTATACGGCAGCACGATGTCCCACACCACTTCCCACGTGGTGGATCCGAGCGCATACGAGGATTCTTTCAAGCGCGCCGGGACGGTCTGGAACACTTCGCGCATGACCGAGGAAATGAACGGCAGGATCATCACCGCCAACACGATGCCCGCCGTCAGCAATCCCAAGCCCAGCGGCGGCCCCTGGAACAGCGCGCCGATGACCGGGATGTTGCCGATCGTATCGCTGAGGGCGGGCTCGATGCTGGCCATGAACGGCACGAACACAAACAAACCCCACATGCCGTAGATGATGGAAGGAATGGCCGCCAGCAATTCAATGGCGGCGCCGACCGGAGCGCGCATCCAGCGTGGCGCGATCTCAGTAAGGAAGAGGGCAATGCCAAAACTCACCGGCACCGCCAGGAGCAAGGCAATCAGCGACGTGACCAGGGTACCGACGATGGGCGCAAGCGCACCGAACTGATTTTCGACCGGATTCCAGTCCGAACTGAATAAAAAGCGGAAGCCATCCTTGAACAATACGTCGCGTCCGCCCCACAGCGTGGAGATCGCCGCGCCAAGCAGCGCCGCCAGCACCAGCAAAGCGCAGAAGCGCAGGATGAAGCGAAAGAACAGATCGTGACGGGCATCGGTGCGCGAACGATGTTCGGTATCGCGGGGAATCGGTTCGGCACTTGTGGCTGACATGTGGCGTTGTTTTCTTGCGATGGTTTCAGTCAGCACGACGCGCGCAACGTAATGTTGCGCGCGTCGCAAGAGTTGCTCCCAGGCTGCGCATCCTTGCCACAGCGCTGAAGCTTACTGCTTGTATTCGCTGGCCCAGTAGGCTTCGATCTGTTGCACCAGCGAGGCAGGCAGCGGCACGTAATCCAGCGCGCGCGCGGCATCCTGGCCTTGTTCATAAGCGTACTTGAAGAAGTTGAAGGCTACCTTGGTATTGGCAGCGTTCTTCGGCGTCTTGTACATGATCACCCACGAGGTGGCGGTGATCGGCCATGCATCGGCGCCCGGCGCGTTGGTCATCAGCAGGTTGAAGTCCTTGGCGCTCTTCCAGTCGGCCGTGTTGGCGGCGGCCTGGAAGCTGGCAATGGTCGGTTCCACCACGGTGCCGGCGGCGTTCTTCATCTTGGCGTAGCCGAGCTTGTTCTGCACCGCGTAGGCGTATTCCACGTAACCGATCGAGTTCGGGATCTGCTTGATATAAGCGGACACGCCCTCGTTGCCCTTGCCGCCGATGCCGGTCGGCCACTGCACGGCGGTACCTTCGCCGACCTTCGCCTTCCAATCCGCGCTGACCTTCGACAGGTAGTCGGTGAAGTTGAACGAGGTGCCCGAACCATCCGAACGATGCACCACGAAAATCTTGGAGGACGGCAGGTGCACGCTGGGGTTGAGCCTGGTGATGGCCGGATCGTTCCAGGTGGTGATCTTGCCGAGATAGATGTCGGCCAGGGTCGAGCCGTCCAGCACCAGCGTACCCGGCGCCACGCCGGCCACGTTGAACGCAGGCACGATGCCGCCGATCACGTCAGGGAACTGGCCCAGGCCGAACTTCGCCAGGTCTTCCGCCTTCAACGGCATGTCCGAGGCGCCGAAATCCACCGTGCCGGCCTTGATCTGGGCGATGCCGCCGCCGGAACCGATCGACTGATAGTTGACGTGGTTGCCCGTCTTCTCGGCATAAGCGGCCGACCACTTGGAGATGACCGGATAGACGAAGCTGGAGCCCGCACCGGTAATGTCGGTAGCTTGCACCGTCGTGCCGAACACGGACGCGGCAACCACCAGGGCGAGCGTGCCGAGGCGGGACGGAAGTTTGAATGAGGTCAACACAGTGGCTCCTTGAGGGAAGTTGGCTAGGTAATGCCTACGACCCGCGTATTGCAGAGGTAAGGTGTTGCAATGAGATGAGACAAATGTGTCAGCTTGATGACAAGCGTGAGATCTTGATGGCCTCTGGCGCCCGGGGAGGGTACGTAACCCCGGTCGTCATTCCCGCGAAAGCGGAAATCCATTTGCTCTGATGCAACGTGAAGATGGATTGACCGGCATTCGCCGTTGTAAAGCGCCTCCGCTTTCGCGGGAATGACGGCCATAGGGGTACCCGCCCCGCGCGAGCTACGGCAACGCCGCGCCCACCCGCTCCAGTTCCAGCACTTCCAGCGAACGCACCCGGTTCACGATGCGGCAAAACAGCAGGGCGGTGCGCTCGGCGTCATACACCGCCGAATGCGCCTCGCTCGCATCGAAACTGTAGCCGGCGGCCACTACCGCCTTGCTCAATACGGTTTGCCCGTACAGCAGGCCGCTCAGGCTGGCGGTGTCGAAGCAGCTGAAAGGATGAAAAGGATTGCGCTTGTGGCCGGCGCGGCGCACGGCGGCATTGAGAAATCCCAGGTCGAACGCGGCGTTATGCCCTACCAGCACCGCGCGCTGGCAATCGTTGGCGCGTACGGCGGTACGCACGGCCAGGAAGATATGGTCCAGCGCGGCGCGTTCGAGCAAGGCGGCGCGCAGCGGATTGTCCGGATCGATGCCGGTGATCTCCAGCGCGCGCGGATCGATGTTGGCGCCGGGAAAGGGTTCCACGTGGGTGGACACCACCGGATGCGGATAGAGATTGCCTTCCTGATCCATGCCGATGGTGACGGCGGCGATTTCCAGCAAGGCATCCCGATCGGCATCGAAACCACCGGTTTCCACGTCCACGACCACCGGCAGGAAGCCGCGGAAACGGTCGGCCATGCGGACCGCCAAGCTGTTATTGAGTTGCTCCATCGGACAAGCATATCAGCCGAATGCTGATGCCGCGGTCGTCATACCCGGACTCGGCGACAGGCCCGCACCAGCAGCGTCAAGCAAGCGGGATTGTCACCCCAGCCCACGCACGACGCGGCGTGGTCGTCAGCCCCAAGCAGGGTTAGAGCACCTCAGACGGTGAGGTTTGCACGCACGGATCCGCGTACTCCGGCTCGGGAACCCGTACGGTTCGTCACCGTTCTGTCACATAACATCCATCTAACGGTAAAGCTGCCGCTCGATCATGCCGCCAGCCCGCAGGCCGCTCCAGGGGAAGGACTGTGATGCCGCGCGGTTTCATTTGATCTAGCGGAGATAAGAACATGCGTTCCAAGATGCTCACGGTAGCCATCGCTGCCGGTCTGGGCCTGACCAGCGTGACAGCGCCGGTGTCAGCCCAGACGTCGAACAAGAAGGTGACCGTCAGCGCTACCGAACTGGCGCAGATGAAGGCAGAGATCCAAGCACTGGAGCAGAAGGTTCAAGACCTGGAGTCGCAGCAGCAGGCGGCGCAGCAGGCACAGGTTGAAACGGCGCAGTCCGTGCAGGCGACGCAGGCCCAGGTGCAGGCGACGCAGAAGCAGGTGGCCGTGGCCGCGACCGAGCACAAGGGCGACATCCTCGGCGGTACCGGTGGCGTGAAGTGGACCTTCGGCGGCTTCCTGGCGGCTGAATCGGCCTATCGTTCGCGCGACACCGCCGACGACATCGCCACCAAATTCACCGCCATTCCGTTCCAGGGGGGCACCAGCACCGCGCCGATCAACACGGGCAGCGGCGCCACCACCACCTATCCGGTCACCAACGCCCGCAACAACCAGTTCGTCTACAGCGCGCGCCAGAGCCGCCTCTCGATCAAGGCCGAAGGCGACATCAACGATTCGACGCATGTAACGGGTTACTACGAGACGGACTTCCTCGGTGGCGCCCAGACGGCCAACATGAACGAGAGCAACTCGTTCAACATGCGCATCCGCCAGTTGTGGACCAGTGTCGACTGGACTGACTACGGCTTGCACGCCTTGGCGGGCCAGGCGTGGTCGCTAATGACCCTCGACAGCGTGGGCATCACCCCAGGCAAGGAAGTGTTGCCGCCGACCATCGACGCGCAGTACGGCGCGGGCTTCAACTGGGCACGCCAGACGCAGTTGCGCCTCGTGAAGGATTGGGACAAGAAGTGGTGGCTGGGTATTTCGGTTGAAAACCCGCAGACCGCTGGCGTCGGCGCCACCGCCGGTACGGGCACCAAGGGCTATGCGACGACGACCGCCACGGTCGGCGCCGGCTCGCTGTATGACACGTTGAACTCGGTGTCGCTCAACCAGATCCCGGACATCCTCGTGAAGTTCGCGGCCGATCCGGGTTGGGGCCACTACGAACTGTTCGGTATCTCGCGCGAGTTCACCACCCGCGTGACGCCGACCACGGCCAACGGCGGTCCGGCTGCCACCACCAACCAGACCGCGCACGGCGGCGGCTTCGGCTTCGGCATGGTATTGCCGCTGGTTCCGAAGGTGCTGGACCTGCAGGTGTCGGGCATGAGCGGCAAGGGCATTGGCCGTTACGGCACCTCCGGCCTCAACGACATTACCTATACCACCAGCGGCGCGCCGCATCCGCTGAAGGAAAACATGGCGCTCGGCACGCTGACCTGGCACGCCTCCGAAGATTTCGACCTGTACGTCGAAGGCGGCCGCGAGCAGCAGGACAGCTACCAGACCGTCGGCGTGAACGGCTTGCCGCTCGGCTACGGTGCCGCTGCCCTTGGCTACAACAACGCCAACTGCGACATCTATGGTGCAGCCACCGGTTGTACGGGTCAGAACCGCGCCGTTTCCGAACAGACGTTCGGCTTCCTGTGGAAGTTCTACCAGGGCAAGTTCGGCCGCGTGCAGTTCGGTACGCAGTTCTCGCATCTTTCGCGTCAGCTGTTCACCGACGCCAAGGGCCATGCGCCGACCGCTTCGGACAACATGTTCTTCACCAGCATCCGCTACTACCCGTTCTGATCGGTGGGAAACGGATAACGGATACACGGTTATCAGAAGGGAGTTCGACCCAAGGATGGAAAAACGGCGGGCTTTGCCCGCCGTTTTGCTTTTTGCATTCGCGTGACCTGTGTGTGCTTGGGATGTTCTGGCGCAGCCTGCTGGCTTGCTGGACGTCATCCCGTCGTGTGAATGCAACTTGTGGCGATGGGGTACGCGGAATAGATCAGGGCATTGCTGATTGAATCATTCGTGCAGATGAATTTGTATTTAGCTGACGACTTGCGATGCATGTACGCGATCCGATATTTTTGCGGCATGTCATGCGCTCATCGCTATCGTTCGCTGTTGCTGGCGCTCCGCACCTTTGTACTGGTGTTGCTCGCAGGCGCCAGCATGGCGTTTGGCATGGATCTTCATCACGCGCCTTTCGCGCCAAGCACGGTTGCTTCGGCACAGGGCACCATGAGCGACCATGCCGTGGTGCATGTCGCGCCCGATCATTCCACCGATGATGCATCCCCTAACGGCAGTCCGTTTGGCGACGATGGCGACCTGGACGATCAGCTGGTCGTGCCTGGGCTTGCCCACGTTGCACCGCGCTCCTTGAACTGCGGCGTTCTTATCGGCAATACACCCTCCCTGCAGTCCGCGCCTTCCGCTGAACTGTTGCGGCCTCCGCGCGCCGCGTGATCCTGCTCGCGGCCTGTCTGCCGCTGTCATTCCCTGAGCTTTTCCTTGGCTTCGCCAACGCTTCGTCGTGCCCGTAGGCGTGCGCTTTGCTGCGCGCGCTGGCGTTCGATGCGGCTATCCACTATTTCATGGAGCATTCCCATGCAACGTCTGATCGAAGGTTTCCAGTATTTCCGTCAAGCAATCTTTCCTGCGCAGCGCGCGCTGTTCAAGCAATTGGCTTCGGGCCAAAGCCCCAGCACCATGTTTATCACCTGCGCCGATTCGCGCGTGATGCCTGAAATGATATTCAACACGCAGCCGGGCGAGCTGTTCGTCTATCGCAACATCGGCAACATCGTGCCGCCCTATGCGCAGCACGTGAGCGGGGTGGTGGCGGCGATCGAATACGCCGTGCGCGTGCTCAAGGTGAAGCACATCGTCATCTGCGGCCATTCCGACTGCGGCGCGATGAAGGCACTGCAGAAGCCTGAGCTGGTCAAGGAGATGCCGTCCGTCGCGGCCTGGATGAAACACGGTGATATAGCCAAGTACGTCGTCGCGCAAAACAACCAGGGTCTGTCCGAACATGAAACGCTGGCCTGCCTGACGCGCGAGAACGTCGTCGGCCAGCTGGAGCATCTGCGTACATTGCCGGTGGTTGCCGCGGGCATGGCGCGCGGTGACCTCAGCATTCACGGCTGGGTCTACGACATTGAGCATGCGGAGATCGAGATCTTCGACGCCGAGCGCGGTTGCTTCATGAAGCTCGACCCTGGCGCTGGCAAAGTGCCCGATGCCACGCCGCACGTGCGCTTCGCTGCCACGGCAGCAGCCTGAGGAGCGAATCATGCGATCCTATTTTTCCCAAGGACTGTTCGGCCGCGATCTGCTCGGTTCGATCGTCGTGTTCCTGGTGGCGCTGCCGTTGTGCATGGGCATCGCCATCGCTTCCGGCATGCCGCCTGCGGCGGGCCTGATTACCGGCATCATCGGCGGCATCGTGGTCGGCGCCATCGCGGGTTCGCCCTTGCAGGTCAGTGGCCCTGCGGCGGGTCTGGCGGTACTGGTGTTCGAGCTGGTGCGCGAGTACGGCGTGGCTGCGCTGGGGCCGGTCGTCTTGCTGGCTGGCGTCATCCAGATCATTGCCGGTATCGGCAAGGTGGGCGTGTGGTTCCGCATGATTTCTCCGGCGGTGGTGGCGGGTATGCTGTCGGGCATCGGCATCCTGATCGTTGCGTCGCAATTGCATGTGCTGATCGATGCCTTGCCCAAGGCGCGCGGATTGGAGAATTTCGCGGCCTTGCCGGGTGCCTTGATCAGTGCTTTCCAAGGCGAAAGCGGCAGCGTGGCGGCCTTGATGGTGGGCCTGTCCACCATCGCCATCATGCTCGGCTGGGAGAAGCTCCGTCCGCAGGCTTTGCGCTTCGTGCCGGGCGCCTTGCTTGCCGTGGTGATCGTCACCGCCACGGTGACCGTGCTCGGCACGCCAGTGAACAAGGTGGACATTCCGGCGAATCTGTTTGCGTCGGTGACATGGCCTACGCCGGAAAGCCTATCCGCCTTGGCGCAGCCGCCGCTGTTGGTTGCCGCGCTCACCTTCGCCTTGATCGCCAGCGCGGAAACCTTGCTGTCGGCGGCGGCGGTGGACCGCATGCATACCGGTGCGCGCACCCACTACAACCGCGAGCTGACTGCGCAAGGCGTGGGCAACATGCTGTGCGGCCTGCTGGGCGCGTTGCCGATGACCGGCGTGATCGTGCGCAGCGCCGCCAATGTGCAGGCCGGTTCGGCCACGCGCATGGCGACGATCCTGCACGGCGGCTGGTTGCTGGTGTTCGCCATGCTGCTGCCGTGGCTGATCCGCATGACGCCGGTGGCGTGCCTGGCGGGCATCCTGGTGTTCACCGGCATCAAGATGGTCAACATCAAGCAGATGAAAACCCTGGCCGAATATGGACGCGGCAATTTCGTGGTGTACGCAGGCACCACGCTCGCCATCGTGGTCACTGACCTGCTGACCGGCGTGCTGGTGGGCGTTGGCTTGTCGGTGCTGAAGCTTGCGCTGCAGTCTTCGCGACTGGAAGTGGAGCTTGCCGATCACGAAGAACCGGGCATGCTCAAGCTGGAACTCGACGGCTCGGCCACCTTCTTCAAAGTACCGGCGCTGACGCGCACGCTGGAACAGGTGCCGCCCAATACCCGCCTGTTGCTGGAAGTGGATCGCCTTCACCACGTCGACCAGGCTTGCCTGGAGGTGCTGACCGAATGGAACAGCAATGCCAAGGCGCGCGGCTGCGAGCTGGTGGTGGATTGGAAGCTGCTGCATAGCCGGGTGGAAGGATTGCGACAGGCGGCGTGACCAGCTTTTGTCGCGAGGCAGATGCATACCGGAAGCTGCCCCCTCTCCTGCGTGTAGTAGGGGAGGGATTCGTAGGCTGGGATGAAATCCCTGCATCAGGAGTCAAAAGCAGCTGGTATCGTCATCCCGGTCTACGGGGGTGTTCGCACTTTCACCCGGAGCGTAAGCACCGCTGCCATCATCAACATGCCGCCCGCAAGCCGTATCACGTTCTCCGGGTTGCTCACCAGAATGTTTTCATACATCAACGGCACGGTAAGAATCTGCAGCAGCATCGGCAGCACGATGAACACGTTGAACAGGCCCATGTACACGCCGGCACGTTCCGGCGGAATGCTGCTCGCGAGCATCGCGTAAGGGTTGCCCATCATGCTCGCCCAGGCGAGGCCGATGCCGATCATCGGCACGAACAACATCGCGCGTGCATGGATGCCCGGCAGCAACAACATGCCGGCGCCACCGCACAACAGGCACACGACGTGAATCGGCTTGGCGCCGATGCGCCGCGCCAACGGCATCATCGCAAACGCAGCCAGCATGGCGATGAAGTTGTAGAAGCCGCCCATCTTTCCGCTGATCAACAAGGCTTGCGCAAAGACAGGCGTGGTTGAGTCGGCGCTGCCATAGAGCGAGCGCGCAAGGGAGAGCGTGATGTATTCCCAGTAGCAGAACATCGCGTACCACTGGAACAGCATCATCACGGCAAGCTGCCGCATGGTCGACGGCATGTCGCCAATGGCACTAGCGACTTCACCCAGCGTGGCACCCAGGCTGCGTGGCGCATGCCGCATGCGCTCTTTTTCCTGCGCCGACAACGGCAATTCCGGCGTGGTCCATGCCGACCATGCCACGCTGGCGATCGAGCACACCGCACCGATGATGAAGGCGATCAACACCACATCCGGAATGCCATGGCTGTTGACGGCACCGGCTTGCATCCCCAGGCCCACCAGGATGGAAGGCGTGAGATAGGCCAGCGTCTGCGACAAACCAGTGAATGCGCTTTGCGCCAGATAACCTACGGCGTGTTGCGAAGTATCCAGGCGATCGCCGACAAACGCACGGTATGGCTCCATGGTGATGTTGTTGGCCGCATCCAGAATCCAGAGCAATCCTGCTGCGATCCACAACGCCGGGCTCAGCGGCATCGCGAACAAACACACGCTGCAGATCAGCGCGCCAACCAAGAAATAGGGCGTGCGGCGGCCGAGGCGGCTCACCGTGCGATCGCTCATCGCACCGATCAGCGGCTGCACGATCAAACCGGTGATCGGGCCGGCCAGCCACAAATACGGCAGGCTGGCGTCATGCGCGCCCAGGTATTTGTAGATGGGGCTCATGTTGCTTTGCTGCAGGCCAAAGCTGAACTGGATGCCGAAGAAACCGACGTTCATGTTGAGGATTTGCCAGAACGTCAGGCTTGGCTTGCGCATGGCCGGTGCTTCGCCATCGATCGCAGCGTGCATGCCTGTCACGGTTTCTTGTGCCATACCATCGCCCATGCCGGCAGGATCTCCGCGCCGGTGGATGCATCGTCGGCGGTTTGCAGCTGCGTTGTCCAGCCGTCGCCGGCATGCAGCACATTCCAGTCGACCGCCTGCGGCTTGCCGCTGAAGTTGAACACGGCCATGAAGCGTTTGCCACGCCGAATGGCCAGCAACGCCTCGTTATGGCAGTCCACGGTTTCGACGGTTGCGCATGGATCAAACGAATCATCGTTGCGGGCCGCGATCAATGCCTTGATGGTCGCATACGCTTTGCCGGCGATCGTGTTCGCATCGAACCGTTGTTCCAGTCGCACCAGGTCCAGGCGGGGGCGCTGCACCCAGCGGCCGTCGAGCGCGATCAAGGCGGCATCGTCTTGCGCGTCATTGCTTGGTTGTGCCAGCTCGTCGCCCATATACAGCAATGGCACTGTGCCCACGGCAAAGGCCAGTCCGTACATCAAGGCAAAGCGACGCAGGGCATCCGGGGTTTCGGCCGAATCCAGGCCAACGAGTGCGGCAGCCATGCCGTTGGTGCCATGCACCGCGTTGCCATCGGCGGACTGGAAGGCAACGCCATGCCCGAAACTATGGGACCGGCGTCCTTCCAGAAAGGCGGCGGCGTTGCCGATGCGTTGCGTGAAATCATCGCCGGCGGCCTCGACATCGGAACGCAGCACGCCCCACACGATGTCGTCGTGGCAACGCACATAAGTCATCCAGCCGGTGTGCACGGGCAGGGCAGGCGTGCTATCCAGCAATTGCCGCAGCAATGTCGTGCGTCCTTCGCTCAACGCTGTCCAGCTCGCCGCCATCAGGCCGCTGTGATAAGCCAGGTGGCATTCGCTGCCTAGCGTTTCGCCTACGCCCAGGTACGGCAGCAGGTCGGTCGAGGCCACGATGGCTTCTGCCTTGAGCAACACGCCCGGCGCAACCATGTCGACGATGGCGCGCAGCGCCGAGAGGAGGTGATGTACTTCCGGCAAGTTCGTGCAGGACGTGCCCAGCCGCTTCCACAGGAACGGCGCCGAATCCAGTCGGAAGATTTCCACGCCGCGGTTGGCCAGCTTCAGCAGGGCGAAGGCAATGGAGGCGAAGACCGGCGGATAGGCGTAATTCAGATCCCACTGGTAGGGATAGAACGTGGTCCATACCCAGCTGCGCAATGCATCGTTGTAAGTGAAATTGCCGGGCGCCGTCTGCGGGAAAATCTGCGCGACCGTCTGTTCGTAGCGGTTGGGTACGCGACGATCAGGAAAGAGATGGAAATACGAACGATAGTGCTGATCGCCTTGCATGGCGGCCACGGCCCATGGGTGCTCATCGGCCACGTGGTTGAGCACGAGGTCCGCGCACAGGCTGATGCGCGCCTTGCGCAGGCGTGCCGCCAGCTGTTCCAGATCGCTCATGCTGCCAAGCGCAGGCTCTACTTCATCGAAGCTGGCCACGGCAAATCCACCGTCGCTGTCGCCGCTGCGTGCAAGCAGGAACGGCAACAAGTGCAGATAGCCGACACCCAGGTCTTCCAGATAGTCCACACGCTCGGCCACACCGTTGAGATCGCTGCCGAAGCGATCCACGTAGGCGCAATAGCCGACGCGCTTTTCGTGGATGAACCAGTCGGGATCGCGTTCGCGTTCGCCATCCAGTTCGCGCAGCGCCGACGGCCGGGCACGCGCCAGCGTGCCCAGCGTGGTGCATAGCGAAAGCAGCCATCGGTCGAACATCGGCTGCCTACCGTATAGCTTGTGCAGCCAGTGCAGCAGCCGGGGGCCATGGCGATCAAAGCGCTCCGCCGCCTGCGTGCCGGCTTCGGCAAGAAAACATACGCGTGCGCGCGCCAGCAAGGCGGTATCCATGGAAGGTGTCGCTACGTCCGGTTTGCTCACAAGTGATACTGCCAATTGAGGTAGATGGTACGGCCGAGAATCGAGCGAGCGGTGTTGATGCCGTTGGACGTCACCGTTTCCGGACTGGAATCGATTTCGGTCAGGCCAATCGCGTTGAACAGATTGTTGACGCTGAGCGATGCGGTCATCCGATCGTTGATGTCGTAGCTGATATACGTATTCACCTGCGTGTAGCCCGGCATCACCAGGCCGTTCGGATCGGAAGCGTAGGACTTAGTAGTGCCGATCACGGTGGCGCCGAAGTTGAACGCACGCCAGCTATAGCTCGGGCTGAACTGATACACCCAGTTTGCCTGGCGCTGCGGCACGTTGCCGACGTCGGCGGGTGTGATGGCATCGGACACGATGCGCGAATGCGTATAGGTCATGCCGCCGGCAAGCGAGAAATGGCCGTAGTTGACCGAGCCTTCGAATTCGACGCCGCGTGCATGGTAGTGGCGGCTGATGAATGGCTCGATCGTGGAGGTCACATCCTCGTTCTGTTCCTGCGTGTTGGCCATGAAGCCGGTGACGAACAGGCTGGTGTGCGCGGTGTTCCACTTCACGCCACCTTCGTATTGCTTGACCACGTTGACGCCGATGCCTTGCGGCACGCTGCCATCGGCAAGAATGCCGCCGCCGAACAGCAGCCGATCCGAATTGAAGCGCGCGCCACTGCTGGCGCGGAGGAACAGGGCAAGGTTCGCATCGATGGTGTAGTTGGCGCCGAACGAATATTCCAGGTGTGACTTGCTGTAGTCGATCGGCGAGGTGGCGCCGCCGTATACCGGCACGCTCTGCTCAGGTACGGAAATCGCGCCGTTGCTGTCCACATCAACCGTGGCGAGCTGATTGGCGGCTACGTAATAGCCGCTGCCGGTGATGCGGTCGAAGCGCAGGCCGCCGTCGAAACGCCAGGGGCCGGTTTCCCAGGTCATGGAGACGAACGGTGCGTCCATCATGTACTTGGCGTCGTAGTAGCGGTTGCAGGAGCCGCAGAAGCCGGGCGTGCCATAGGCCACCAAACCGTTCTCGGTCATCAGCTTGCCGCTGGCACTGTATACGTTCAGCAGCGCCGAATCCTGGCTTTGCACGGTTTGCAGGTACATGTTCCAGTGCCAGTCCTGCACCACGTTCTGCTGCGAGTGGTAATAGCCGAACTGCAGCGTGCCCTTGCCGGCATCCGTATCGAATTTGCGCGACAGGCTGAGGTTGTTGGTGAAGTTGTCCATGTTGGGCAACGACACATTGAACAGCGCCGTCTCGGAGGCGAGGCCGTTGCCGCCCAGTATCGCGGGATGGGTGATGCGTTTCCCGGCATTCGGGCCGGTGGCGTAGGCGAGATAGGAGCCAGCGCCACCGATGCTATCGGCAAGGCTCTGCGCGCTTTCCACATTGGTCGGGTACGGACCGGTGAAGGCACCGTAGTTCTCGGCCAGGCGGAACTGTTCGTGCAGCGTCCAGTCGCCGCCGAGGGAGAATTTGCCTTCGCCGCCAATGGCGTTCACGCGCGTGTGGTAGCCATCGCGAATATTGGTGTGAATCGTGTGGCCTTGTGCATTCAACGCGGCATCGCTGCTGAAGTAGGGCGATTGCAGCACGCCGCTTTGCAGGTTGAAGCCGGGGATGGAGCTGACGTGCGGGTCGCTGTTGCTGCCGGTGATCATCACTGGCACGGGCAGGTAGACCGGATCGTAGGTATCCGTGAATTGCAGGTTCAGGCGTAGAAAGCCGCCATCGATATCGTGCGTGATGTTGCCCATCAGCTGGCCGCCGGACGATGACGTGTAATCCGTATTCTTCTGACCATTGCCATGCTGCACGAAACCGCCGAAGTGATAACGCGTGGATGCCGAGAGCGGTCCGCCGTAATCGAAATCGAGACGCTGGTCGTCGTACTTGCCCAAGCCGACGGTAAGGCCGATATCGCCACCCTGCGTGATGCCGTCCTTGGTGATGAAATTGATGATGGCGCCGGGCGCGTTGCTGGCGAAGATCGACGAGGAGCCGCCGCGCACCGCTTCCACGTGATCGATGTTGTAGTCGGTGCGCAGGAACGTATCGGGTGTCGCAAACGCGGTGTCGCCGAATTCCAGCACTGGCATGCCGTCGACCTGGAACTGCACGAACTTGCTGCCGCCGGAAGCCACCGGCAGGCCGCGCACGGATACATTCGCATTGCCGGCGCCGCCGGACGATTCAGAACGGATGCCGGGAATCGTGCGCAGCAGGTCGGCGGCATTCTGCACGCCACTGCTCTGGATCTGTCCGCCGTCGACCGTGCTGACCGAAATGCTGGAGTTCATTTCCGTGGACGGCAGCGGCGAGCCGGTCACGACAACTTGCTGCAGGTTCACCGAGTTCTGCTTTTTGTCCTTGGCCTGGCTGGATGCGTCGCTGTTGCTGGTTTGCGTGTTCGGCGCGGCGGAGGCGGCCGTTTGCGGTGAGCTCGTATCGGTGGCGCCGGCCATGGCCTGGAACGACGCCGTGCACAGCAGTGCGATCGCGACCGTCAGCGTGTTCCTGCGAAAGGTGGACAACGGATGCATGGTTTTCTCCCCGAATTTTTTGCGCAGGGCGGCTCGCGCGGCCTTGGAATGAATGCATGGCCACGTTCGGCATCCCCGACCGATTGGCGCGGAACGCTCCCGCGCCGCGCTGCCGATGTAGGCAGTGGGGCCATTCTTATGTTTTTGCAATCGATTGCAATTTGCGGTGCAGCATAAATTTCTCGCAATTTGTGCCGGCGGTGATTTTCGATGGCATCGATTGCAATGGCGTCCCGGCCTATGTATGGCCGTCATTCCCGCGAAAGCGGAGGCGCTTTACAAGGGCGAATGCCGGTCAATCCATTTTTAAGGATGCATCAGAGCAAAACGGATTCTCGCTTTCGCGGGAATGACGGCGAAGGGGAGACGAGCGTGCATCAAACGCGCTGGCTGCTCTCGCGAACGATCAACTGCGTCGGCAGTTCATGCACGGACGTCTTCGAGGCGTGCCCAAGCAGATCGAGCAAGGCATCGACCATCGCTTCCGCGCCCAATTGGAACGGTTGACGCACGGTGGTGAGCGGGGGATGGAAATGCGCGGCGAAATCCACGTCGTCGTAGCCGACTACCAATACCTTCTTGGGTACATCCATTCCGCGCTCACGCAACGCACCGATAGCGGCCATGGCGAGCAGATCGCTGGCCGCGAACAGGCCATCCGGCACGATGCCGCTGTCGATCCATTCCAGCGTGGCGCGTCGTGCGTCGGGGGCGAGAAAGGGAACGTCCTTGCGCAAGGCGGGATCGTGCTTGATGCCGTGTTTGCGTAGCGCCGTCGTAAAACCGCGATAGCGTTGCGCGACTTCAGGCAGGCCGCGGTCGCCGAGAAAGGCGATGGAGCGGCAGCCCTGCGTCAGCAGGTGCTCGCCGACCAGGCGTCCACCGGCCACGTTTTGTCCACCCACGCAGCTGTAGCGCTGATCCGGAAGCTGCGCACCCCACACCACCAGTGGCAGCTTGCGGTCTGCCATCGCGTTGAGCTGATCGTGGTGATGCCATTGGCCGACCAGGATGATGCCGGCGGTACGGCCGCCATCGACCAAGCTGCCGAGAGTATTGAGCTGCTCGGCATCCATGCGCACCAGCAGCATTTCGTAATCGCGCTCCGTCAGCACATCCGCCAGTGCGCCGATCATGCCGTGCAGGAATGGATCAGAGAAATTCTGCCGGCGGTTTTTCTCGTACGGCACCACCACCGCGACCGTGCGATTGGTGCCGGAGCGCAGGTTCATCGCCAGCTGGTTGACGGTGTAGTTGAACTGGCTGGCGATCTGTTCGATGCGCTGCCGCGTTTCGTCGTTCACCAGCGTGCTGCCCTTGAGGGCGCGCGACACGGTGGAGGTGGAGACGCCGGCGAGGCGGGCGATGTCGGCCATTTGCAGGCGGCCGTGTTCGGTGGCGTCTGCTTTGGAGCGGTTGCGGGTGGGTTTGGCGGGCAAGTGATGGCCTTTGTCGCGCGCTTTGTTGTCCTGTACCAGCGTACAACACGCAGTGATCCAGGATGCGATGTGCGATGGGAGCCCCTCCCCCGGAGGGGGCCTCAAGCCGAGGGTGTCTTGTCCTTGTACTTGCACAGATCGCGGATGACGCATTGCGGGCAATCCGGCTTGCGCGCCTTGCACACATAGCGCCCATGCAGGATCAGCCAGTGATGTGCATCCTGCTTGAATTCCTTCGGCACCACTTTTTCCAGCTTGTCTTCCACCGCGCGCACGTCCTTGCCCGGCGCCAGGCCAGTGCGATTGGAAACGCGGAAGATGTGCGTGTCGACGGCAATGGTGTGATGGCCGAACGCGGTATTGAGCACCACGTTGGCCGTCTTGCGCCCGACGCCCGGCAGCGCCTCAAGCGCTTCGCGGTTGTCCGGCACCTCGCCATCGTATTGCTCCACCAGGATGCCGCAGAGCGCGATGACGTTCTTGGCCTTGGCGTTATACAGGCCGATGGTATTGATGTAGCGCTTGAGTTTCTCTTCGCCCAGGTCAAGGATGGCTTGCGGCGTGTTGGCGACGGGAAAGAGTTTGCGCGTGGCCTTGTTGACGCCCACATCGGTGGCTTGCGCGGAGAGCACCACCGCCACCAGCAGTTCGAATGGCGTGGTGTAGGCCAGTTCGGTAGTGGGATGCGGATTGAGTTCGCGCAAGCGTGAGAACAGTTCGACCACGTCCTCTTTTTTCACGGCTTGGATTCCTGGCTTTTGGCTTTGGTGCGGGCGAGGGCGTCGAGCACGCTTTGGCTGGCGGTGTGCACTTGCGCCTTGCGCACGGCCAGCTCCGCATCGCGCTGCGCACGCTGTGCTTGCAGGCGCGCTTCGCGGCGTTGGAAATGCATGCGCGCTGCATCGGCGTGCGCGCGATCTTCTGCCTGCGCCAGCGGCATCGGATCCAGCACGATGCAGTCGACCGGGCAGGCGGGCACGCAACGTTCGCAGCCGGTGCAATCGTCCGCGATCACGGTATGCATCAGTTTGTTTGCGCCGACGATGGCATCGATCGGACAGGCCTGGATGCACTTGGTGCAGCCGATGCAATCGGCCTCGATGATGCGCGCCAGCGTGCGTGGTTTCTCGATGCCGTTTTCCGCATTCAACGGCAAGGGCGCGCAACCGAGCAAGGCGGCGAGCCTGGCGATGCCATCGCTGCCGCCGGGCGGGCATTGGTTGATCCGCGCTTCGCCATGGGCGATCGCGTCCGCGTAGGGACGGCAGCCGTGGTAGCCGCATTGTTCGCATTGCGTTTGCGGTAGCAGGGCGTCGATGCGGTCGGCTAGGGTGGTCATGGTTCAGGCGATGCGTGTGCTTGCCTTGCCGTCATTCCGGCGTAGGCCGGAATCCAGTTTAAATATGCGTCCGAAGGACACGACACGTTTTTATGTTGAGTGCTTCGCACAACGTATTTGACTGGATTCCGGCCTGCGCCGGAATGACGGTGGGGAGATTACCGCACCGTCGCCCCTGGCTTCGCCCCCTGGTCCGCATCCAGCAGGAACAGATCGCCACCGCCTTCGCCCGCCGAAAGAATCATCCCTTCTGACATGCCAAAGCGCATCTTGCGCGGCGCCAGGTTGGCGATGAACACCACGTTGCGGCCCACCAGCTTTTCAGGTTCGCCATAGGCCGCGCGGATGCCGGAAAAAATCTGGCGCTTGCCGAGCGGGCCGGCGTCCAGTTCAAAGCGCAGCAACTTGTCCGAGCCTTCCACGAACTCGCAGGCCAGCACCTTCCCGACGCGCAGGTCGAGCTTGGCGAAATCGTCGATGCCGATGAGGTTGGATTCGGTTGCAATGGCAGTAGCTTCGGTCATGGGCTTGCTTTCTTTGTTGGCGGGCTTCTTGGTTTCAGGCTCCGGTGTGGAGCCCAGTGATTCTTTCGAGGCATCGACCATCGCTTCGATCAGCTTGGGGTCGATACGCGACAGCAGCGGCTCGAAGGCATGGATGGTGTGGTTGTGTAGCGTGGCGCAAGCGGAATCGAAGTCGGCGATGGGCGCGGCAAGGAATTTTTCCGCAGCCTCCACTGTTACCGGCAACACAGGCTTGAGCAAACCGCCGAGCAGACGGAACGCGGCCAGTGCAAACGAGCACACCTGGTGCAGTTCATCGCGTTGCGCTTCGTCCTTTGCCATCACCCACGGCGCCTTGGCGGCGATGTGGCCGTTGACCAGGTCGGCGATCAACACGATGCGGCGCATGGCTTCGGCGAATTCGCCGCTCTCATACAAAGCCGGCACGCCTTCGTAATGGGAGATCAGCACGCTCCACAGTTCGTTCTGTTCGGGCGAAAAAGCAGCAGCCAGGCACCCGTTGAAGAACTTGTGCACGAAGCCGGCGGTGCGGCTGGCGATGTTCACCCACTTGCCGATCAGGTGCGAGTTGACGCGCTCCTCGAAGGCCTTCAGATCAAGGTCCACGTCCACCGGCGCATCGTTGAGCATGGTGGCGAAGTAATAGCGCAGGAACTCCGGATTCAAGCCGGAGTTCAGATACGTGCGCGCCTGGATGAAGGTGCCGCGCGATTTGGACATCTTCGCGCCGTTCACCGTGAGGTAGCCGTTGACGTGCAGCGCCGTCGGCGTACGCAGCTGCGCGCCGTGCAGCATCGCCGGCCAGAACAGGCCGTGGAAGTTGATGATGTCCTTGCCGATGAAATGATGCATTTCCGCGCCGCTGTTCGGCGCCAGGAAATCATCGAAGCTCAGGCCGGCGCGGTCGCACAGGTTCTTGAAGCTCGCCAGGTAGCCGACCGGCGCATCCAGCCATACATAGAAGAACTTGCCCGGCGCATCGGGAATGGGAAAGCCGAAGTAAGGCGCGTCGCGCGAGATATCCCAATCCTTCAGGCCGCCATCCAGCCATTCCTTGAGCTTGGCCACCACGCCCGGATTGGCGACGGGCTTGCCATCGGTAAGCTTGCCGCCGAACCAGTCGCGCAGCAGGCCTTCGAACTTGCTCAGTTCGAAGAAGTAATGCTCCGAATCGCGCAGCACTGGCGTGGCGCCGGAGACCACCGAATACGGATTGATCAGGTCGGTGGGCGCATAGGTGGCGCCGCAGTTCTCGCAGTTGTCGCCGT
>NZ_DAIOEU010000074.1:0-21122 GCF_036746095.1 Dyella sp. | reverse complement strand
CTGAAGGCGCTGCTGCCGCCGAAGGAAAAGCGCGGCCTGGTGCTGATCGATCCGCCTTACGAAGCGCAGGAAGCGGAGTACCGCTCGATCGAAGCGGTGTTGAAAGCCGCCCTGCAACGGTGGCCGAACGGCATCTACGCCGTCTGGTATCCGATCAAGCTGCGCAGCCAGGTGCAGCCGTTCCTGCGAGGGTTGCAGCGTTGCGGCGCGCGCCGCGTGTTGCAGGCGGAATTGCTGGTGTATCCGGATGATTCGCCGCTGCGCTTGAACGGCTCGGGCATGGTCATTCTCAATGCGCCGTGGAATCTGGATCAGGTGTTGCGCGAACCGCTGCAGGCGATGGCGCGCTTGCTGTCGCGGGAGCATGCGGCGACATGGCGGCAGGACTGGCTGGTGCAGGAAGGCGATACGACTGCCTCACAAGCGCATCACACTCGACCGCTACCGCAATCCAGGCGTCCCCGCTAAGCTCGAACCGCTTCGTGCTGAAAGGACATCGCCATGCATTTGCGTACCGTTTTCCGCCTGTCCATGCCGCTCGCGCTGCTGCTGTTGGCGGCCTGCGCACCGGCGCCCATCTACAAGGCCGCGCCCGGCGCGATCACCGCGCTACCCATGCAGGTGGCGCATGCGCCGGAACAATACGGCAACGGTTCGGTGATCTGGGGCGGCAGCGTGGTGGCCGTGCGCAACTTCCCGGATCACACGGAAATGGAAGTACTCGGTTATCCGCTGGATTCCTCGCAGCGTCCGCAGCCGAACGCGCAAGGCGTGGGGCGTTTCATCGCGATCTTCCCTGGCTATCTGGAATCCTTCAATTATCCGAATGGAAGGCTGGTCACGGTGGCAGGACAACTCAGCGGCACGCGCGCCGGGTCGGTCGATCAGGCGCCTTACACCTATCCGCTGGTGACGGTGGCGCAGTCGCATCTATGGACTCAGGACGAGTTGCGCCAAGGACACCCGAACATAAGTTTCGGGGTCGGCGTGGGCGTGGGCGTGCACTGATCGCATGAGCGGACAAGGCAATTCGCTCAAGGCCATTCTGCTGGCGCTGGGCGCGAATTTCGCAATCTTCCTGTCCAAGCTGGCAGCCGCGTTTATCACCGGCTCCGGCGCGATGATGGCCGAGTCGATCCACTCGCTGGCCGATTGCGGCAACCAGTTGTTGCTGTTGCTCGGCATGCGGCAGGCGAAAAAACCGCCGTCCGACGACTACCCGCTGGGCTGGGGCCGCGCGCTGTATTTCTGGTCGTTCGTAGTGGCGCTGCTGCTGTTTGCGGTGGGCGGCCTGTTCTCGATCTACGAAGGCGTGCACAAGCTGGCGCAGCCGGAGCCCCTGCGCTGGCCATGGCTGGCGCTGGGTGTGTTGGCCTTCGGCATCGTGATGGAAAGCATCTCCATGCACGGCTGCCTGCACGAGGTGAATCGCGCGCGCGGCGCGCAGAGCCTGTGGCGCTGGTTCCGCGAAACGCGCTCCAGCGAATTGCTGGTGATCTTCGGCGAGGACCTGGCCGCCCTGCTTGGCCTGTGCCTGGCCGCCCTGGCGATCGGCGCGACCATGCTCACCGGCAATCTGCTGTTCGATGCCCTGGGCACGATCGCCATTGGCGTGTTGCTGGTGGTCGTAGCAGTAATGCTCGCCAACGAGGTGAAAGCCCTGTTGATCGGGCAAGGCGTGGAGCCGCGCCGCCGTGCGGAACTGCTGGCCTTCCTGCGCAGCCGGCCGGAAGTGGCCGAGGTACTCAACCTGATCACCCTGCAGATGGGGCCGGACGTGATGGTGGCGGTGAAGGCGCGCATGCAGCGCACGCCCGACGACCTCAGCCTGATCGAGGCGATCAACACGGTGGAGCGGGAGATGAAGGCGCAGTTCGGCGATATCCGCTGGAGCTTCTTCGAGCCGGACGTAGCGGACTGATTGCGACACCTTGCCGCATCGCAGCATATTTCGCGCCGCGTCTTGCTCAACGTTCTCTTGATAACGGTAAATCGCGCTGAACCCGCGAGCCGTCATTCATGTTGCAACGCAAACAGTACGCTATAGTACGGATACTATGCCTACTAGCCCCATCCGCGAATTCCCCACCTACCCGCGCCATGCCGAACTGCCGCCGCGCAGCCGCGAGCGGTTTGCACCCGTCGCCTCGCCCCTCTCCCATGCACCGCGCGGGGAGGTGGTACATACCGCCGACGGACGCGAGCTGGTCCTGCGGGACATCGAGCCCGGCGACGTGGCCGCCATCCAGCGTTGCTTCCAGCGACTGCCGCCGCAGGATGTGCGCCGCCGCTTCATGCATGCCATGGCGGAGCTGCCGGTATCGATGGCGCAGCGGCTATGCCGTATCGATCCGGAACTGGAAGCTGCCTTCGCGCTGATCGACGAGGCGGTGAAGCCGGCCGAGTTGCGTGGCGTGGGACGCATCTTCGTCGACGTCGCCAGCAATACGGCCGAGTTCTCGGTGCTGGTGGAACGCGAATGGACGCGCATCGGTCTTGGCGCGTTGTTGATGCAACGGCTGGTGGATGAATCCCGCCGCCGCGGACTGGATGAACTCTGGGGCTACGTGCTGATGGAAAACCGGCCGATGTTGCAGTTGTGCAAGGAGCTGGGTTTCGTCGCCACGATGGTGCCGGGGGAAGGCAGCACGGCGCAGATCCGCTTGACGCTGTAAGCGGCGCTTGTAGCTGGGATGCAATCCCCGCATTGCCGGCTCAAACAAAAGCCGGGATTTCATCCCGGCTACGGGCTAGACAACCGGCTTTCTCGCTGCAAAACACGCCACTTTGCCATGTTGGACGAGCTCCACCTCGGCAAAGTGTTCGCGCAACGCCCTGTGCAAACTTTCCAGCGTGTCGGCGCGGTTTCCAAAAATCCCTTTCTTGTTATAGACGTCCATCAGCTTGCGGCCGAACGCGTTATGTCCCGCTGCATCGCCCAGGATGGTCGTGCCGTACAGCACGCCACCACTGGCCAGATGCGGTTTCAGATTGGCAAACACGCGCGCCTTGTCTTTCATCTCGCCCGGCAGGCAATGCAATAAATAAAACAACGCGATCGAGTCGTACTGCCGATGGTCCAAAGCAGTCACGGGCTGCATCACGTCCTGCACGAACCACTTCACATCGTCGCGCCCCAGGCGATGGGCCGCGGTGCGCAAGCTGTTTTCGTTGAGGTCCAGCAAAGCCACCTCTTGCCCCGGACGAAATCCCGCGTGCTGCAGATAGAAACCGGTGCCCACGCCGACATCCAGGTGCCGGGCGCCGATGTGCCGGCGGTAGAACGGCAACAGCACATCCTTGGTGGAACACTGCCAGGCCCGGCGGTTGGAGACGCCGAGTACCCACCAGTCGTAGAGTTTGAGCACCCATGGCGAATACACGGCCGCACCGGCCTGGGTGTCGAGGGTCGCTTGACGGGACATGGGTGGGGCTGCGCTCGAAGGGGAGCCGGCAAGTTTGCCTCAGGCGGCTTGAAGCGCAATGACCACGCGTCCACATTTCCTGTCTTTGATGGGTCCCCATCACTTGACGCGCTAAACTTGCGCGCTCGATCGGCCCAGGCACCCCGCCCTCGCCCTCCCACGCAAGATCCCCATGTCGACCTCGATCAGTCACCCGCCACTTCCCACCCATCCCAAGCAGCGCCGCTTCTGGACGCCGCCACACGGCTCCGCCCGCGCGTTGCTGGTGGCCGAGGCCGCCCGTTCCCACGATGGCCTGGTGGTGGTGGTCACACGCGATACGCAACGCGCGCATGCGCTGGAAGATGAGCTGCGCATCTTCGCAGGCGCGCTGCCGGTGCTGCACTTCCCGGATTGGGAAACGCTGCCCTACGACGTGTTCAGCCCGCATCCGGACATCGTCTCCCAGCGCGTGGCAACGCTCTACCAATTGCCCAGCGTGAAGCGCGGCGTGCTGGTGGTGCCGGCCGCCACCCTGATGCAACGCATTGCGCCGCGCACGCACATCACCGGTTCCGGCCTGATGCTGCGCAAGGGGCAGAAGCTCGATCTCGCCAACGAACAGCGCCGCCTGGAAGCCTGCGGCTACCGGCACGTGCCGCAGGTGGGCGAACCGGGCGATTTCGCCGTGCGCGGCGCGTTGATCGATATCTACCCGATGGGCGCGCGCGAGCCGTACCGCGTCGAGCTGTTCGATGACGAAGTGGAGTCGATCCGCAGCTTCGATGCGGAAACGCAGCGCTCGCAGCAGCAAGTGGAAAAAGTGGAGTTGCTGCCCGCGCGCGAATTTCCGGTCACCGACGATGCCGCCAAAGAGTTCCGCAATCGCCTGCGCGAGCGCTTTCCCATCGACGTGCGCCGCTGTCCGCTTTATCAGGACATGAAGGAAGGCGTGACGCCCGGCGGCATCGAGTATTACCTGCCGCTGTTTTTCGAGCACACCGCCACGCTGTTCGACTATCTCGCCGATAACGCCCTGTTCGTGCTTGGCGAAGGCGCGCAGGAAGCGCCCGAGCAGTTCTGGACGCAGACGGCCGAACGCTACGACCAGCGCGCGCACGATATCGAGCGCCCCGTGTTGCCGCCGGCCGAGCTGTATCTCTCGCCCGAGCAACTGCGCGAGCAGCTCAACAAACGCTTGCGCGTGGAAGTGGTCGCCAGCGGCCACGAGCATGCCGTCGATGCCGGCACGCAACCAGCGCCGGAGGTTCCGCTCAATCGCAAGGGCGAAGAACCCGGCACGTCGCTGCGCCATTTCATCGAAGCGTATCCGGGGCGCACGCTGATCGCCGCCGACTCGGCCGGCCGTCGCGAAGCGCTGCTTGAACAACTGGCCACGGTCGGCCTGCGTCCGCAAAACGTCGATGGCTGGACGGCCTTTCTCGCCGACGGCAAGTCGCTCGCCATCGCCATCGCGCCGCTGGAACAGGGCTTTGCGCTGAAGCTGCCGGCGATCACGGTGCTGACCGAACGCGAATTGTTCGGCGAGCGCGTGCGTACCGAACGCCGTCGCCGGCGCGGTGCGGCGCGCGACCCGGACATGATCATTCGCGACCTGACCGAGCTGTCCATCGGCGCGCCGATCGTGCACGTCGATCATGGCGTGGGTCGCTATCAAGGCCTGGTCTCGATGGAGCTGGGCGGGATGACCGGCGAATTCCTGGTCATCGAATACGCCAAGGGCGACAAGCTCTACGTGCCCGTGGCGCAACTGGGCCTGGTCAGCCGCTATTCCGGCACCGCGCCGGAACTGGCGCCGCTGCATTCACTCGGCGGCGACGCGTGGGAACGCGCGCGCAAGAAAGCCGCCGAGAAAGTACGCGACGTGGCGGCGGAATTGCTGGCGATCTATGCGCAGCGTGAAGCGCGCGGCGGCCAATCGCTACCGATCGATCGCCAGCTGGTGGAAGAATTCGGCGGCAGTTTTCCGTTCGAGGAAACACCCGACCAGCTGCAGGCGATCGACGCCGTGCTCGGCGATCTGGCGCGGCCGCGCGCGATGGATCGCGTGATCTGCGGCGACGTGGGCTTCGGCAAAACCGAGGTCGCCTTGCGCGCGGCCTTCGCCGCCGCCACCGCCGGCAAGCAGGTGGCGGTGCTGGTACCCACCACTTTGCTGGCGCAGCAGCACTACCGCAACTTTGCCGACCGCTTTGCGGACTGGCCGGTGAAGGTGGATGTGCTATCGCGCTTCCGCTCCACCAAGGACGTGAACGAAGCACTCAAGCGCCTCGCCGACGGCCAGATCGACGTGATCATCGGCACGCACAAGCTGCTGCAGTCGGACATCAAGTTCAAGGATCTTGGCCTGGTGATCGTCGACGAGGAACAGCGCTTCGGCGTACGCCAGAAAGAACAGCTGAAGAAGCTGCGTGCGGAAGTGGACCTGCTCACCATGACGGCCACGCCGATTCCGCGCACGCTCAACATGGCGATGAGCGGCCTGCGCGATCTTTCGTTGATCACCACGCCGCCAGCGCATCGCATGGCCGTGCGCACGTTTGTCTCCACCTGGGAGCCGGCGCTGATCCGCGAGGCCTTCCAACGCGAATTGCAGCGCGGCGGCCAGGTGTATTTCCTGCACAACGAAGTGGAAAGCATCGAACGCACCGCACGCGAAGTGCAGGAGCTGGTTCCCGATGCACGCATCGGCATCGCGCACGGCCAGATGCCAGAGCGGGAACTGGAACAGGTGATGGCGGATTTCCATCGCCAGCGTTTCAACGTGCTGGTGTGCACCACCATCATCGAGACGGGCATCGATATTCCGACGGCCAATACGATCATCATCGATCGCGCGGATCGTTTTGGCCTGGCGCAGCTGCATCAGTTGCGCGGCCGCGTGGGGCGTTCGCATCATCGTGCGTATGCGTATCTGATCGTGCCGGACCGCCGCGCCATCACGGCGGATGCCGAGAAACGCCTGGAAGCCCTGGCGTCCCTGGAAGAACTTGGCGCTGGCTTTACGCTCGCCACGCACGATCTGGAAATCCGCGGCGCGGGTGAACTGCTGGGCGATGAGCAATCCGGCCAGATCCAGGAAATCGGCTTCGGCCTCTATACCGAATTGCTGGAACGTGCCGTGCGTGCGCTGAAATCCGGCAAGGTGCCTGATTTCGATTTGAGCAGCGAGCATGAAACCGAGGTGGAACTGCACCTGCCCGCGCTGATTCCGGATGACTACCTGCCCGACGTGCATGCGCGCCTGACCTTGTACAAGCGCGTGGCCAGCGCACGCGACGAGGAAAGCCTGCGCGAGCTGCAAGTGGAAATGATCGACCGCTTCGGCTTGCTGCCGGATGCGGTGAAGAACCTGTTCGCCGTCGCCGGTTTGAAGCTGATGGCGACGCCTTTGGGCATCCGCAAACTGGATTTCGGCGCCAACGGTGGACGGATTACTTTCCGCGACAAGCCGGATGTCGATCCGATGGCGGTGATTCGATTGATTCAGAGTTATCCGCGCGTATACAAGATGGATGGGCAGGACAAGCTGAAGATCAACCTGGAATTGCCGGGATCGAGCGAACGAGTGCGGGCTGCGCAGGAGTTGCTTGGCCGGCTTGGAGCACGCAAAGCAGCGTAATTCATGCCCCTCTCCCAAAGGGAGAGGGGCATTACGTTACGTGGCACGGGTGAGGTATTGCAGGCTAAACCTCCGCTCCGGATCAAACCACACATGCTGCACGGCCAATCCCGCCGTCGCCGCGAGCGCGGCAAAATCCTCCTGCGAATACTTGCAGCTGTATTCCACCAGCATCGCCTCGCCCTCGCGGAACAACACCTGCAAACGTCCCACGCGTACGCGTTGTTCCTGCTCGCTGACGATATGCGTTTCGATCCGCCCGGCAATCGCGTTGTAGCGCGCACGATGGCGGAACGCGCTCAAATCGAAATTGCAGCCGAGCTCGCGATTCAAGCGCACCAGCATGTTGAGCGTAAACGCCGCGGTGACACCGGCGCGGTCGTTGTAGGCCGCCTCGATCGTGGCGCGATCCTTTTTCAGGTCCACGCCCACCAGCACGCCGCCGTTGTCGCCCATCTCGCTGCGCATCTTGCGCAACAGCTGCGCGGCTTCGCGCTCTTCGAAGTTGCCGATGGTGGAGCCTGGAAAGAACACCACCGTGCGGCGTGGCGCACGTGGCGGCACCGGCAAGCGCAGCGGGCGAGTGAAGTCCACCGCCAACGGCTGGATCGGCAGATGCGGGAAGTGGCCGGCCATGCCTTCCATGCTATGCCGCAGCGGCTCGCCGGAAAGCTCGATCGGTACCCATGCCACTGGCGTGGCCAGATGTTCCAACAGCACGCGCGTCTTGATCGCATGGCCGCTGCCATATTCGACCAGGCGCACATCCGGGCCGAGCACCTCGGCGATGTCGCCCGCATGCTGGTTCAGCAGCGCGATCTCGGCGCGGGTCAGGTAATACTCGGGCTGCTCGCAGATCTGCTCGAACAGGGCAGAACCGCGTTCGTCGTAGAACAGCCAGGAAGGCAGGCGTTTGGGTTGCGATCGCAAACCGCGCTGCACCACTTGCAACAGCAAGTTGTCGGGTGGGCGTTGTTCGTCACGTACTGCATAAGCTTGAACACTCATCGGTCCTGTCCCAATCGGATGCCCGCAAATTGCCAGCGGGCATGGGGCGGAAAGAAATTGCGGTAACTGGCACGGATGTGATCGCGTGGCGTCGCGCACGAACCACCACGCAAGACCCACTGGCCATTCATGAACTTGCCGTTGTATTCACCCAGCGCACCAGGCAGAGGTTTGAAACCGGGATAGCTGACGTAAGGCGATGCGGTCCATTCCCACACGTCGCCATACATCTGCAGGAAACCATCGCCCGCCGATGCTGCACGAGGATGGAAACGAAGGTCGTCCTGGAAATTGCCGTGGATCGGCAACGATGCCGCGGCATCTTCCCACTCCGCTTCGGTAGGCAGGCGCGCACCGGCCCAGCGTGCAAACGCATCGGCCTCGAAATAACTGATATGGCACACCGGCGCGTGTGGATCGAGTGCACAAACACCGGCCAACGTAAATTCGCTTGCCAGGTCTTCCTGCCAATACAACGGTCGCTGCCATCCTTCGCGTTGCACCTGTGCCCAACCGTCAGACAGCCACAAGCCGGCCTCCTGGTAACCACCGTCACGCACGAAGGCCAGGTATTCGCCATTGGTAACCAGGCGATTGGCCAGGGCGTGCTCGGAAAGCCATGTGGTGTGGCGTGGCGTTTCGTTGTCGTAGGCGAAGCTGTCGCCTTCGTGGCCGATATCGGCGCGGCCTTGCCGCCCCGGCAGGAAACGCAAAGGCGCCGTTCTGCTTGGACCGAGCGCCGGCGCTTTGTGATACACCGGCAACAATGGATTGCAGGACAGCATGTGCTTGATGTCGGTAAGCAAAAGCTCCTGATGCTGTTGCTCATGATGCAACCCAAGTTCGATGCGTGCGGCAAGCTCCGCATTGACGCCACGCACCAAAAGCTCGCCGACGGCCTCATCGACGCGTGCACGATAATCGCGAACGGCATCGAGCGTCGGCCGCGACAGCAAGCCGCGCTGCGGGCGCGCGTGCACCGGCCCGACCGACTCGTAGTAGGAGTTGAACAGGTAATGCCACGCTGGATCGGGCGGCTGATAAGCCGCGTCATATCCCAATACGAATTGCTCAAAAAACCACGTGGTATGCGCAAGGTGCCATTTGCCGGGGCTGGCATCCGGCATGGATTGCACTTGCAGGTCTTCGGCGCTCAAGCCTGCGCAAAGCGCAAGCGTCTGACGCCGTATGCGCATGAACCGCGCAACAGCATCCTCGGTATAAAGAGCGAATGTGGGGACATTCATAACGCAGGTTCGATCGAGGCAAGCGTGCTGCGATATACCTTGTGGAGCGCGGCGGAGCGGACGATCATACAGCCACCATGCCGCAGCAGTTGTTCAGATTCTGTGACAAGGATGCCACGCATGGCAGGGATTATGGCCTGGACCAGCACGAGGTGACCTCCATGAAGATCGTCATTTCTGCAGCACTGCTTTTTACGCTTGGCGTTACCGCAACAGCCGCATGGGCGCAAGCCACGCCGGCGCCCGGCACCCTACCGTACAAGGATTGCATTCGCCTTGACCAGATCAACGAATGGCATGTCGTCGATCCCAGGACCGCCATCGTGCGTACCGGCCCGTATCAACGTTATCTAGTGAAATTAAAGGCAAGTTGCGACAAGTTGGGCATCGGCAATCCGGGCCTGATGTTCGTGCCAAGCCAAGCCGACAAGGCCATCTCGCCGCTCCGCATCTGCGGTGGCGTGGGCGAAAAAGTACGTGCCAGAAATCAACCCGGCTGCGCTATCGAATCGGTCAGCCTGATCGATCAAGCGACCTTCGATGGTTATCGCAATCACGCCAAGTACCACAGCGTGAGAACGCAGCAGCCAGGCAAGACTCCTTGAGATGAAGATAAAAGAAGATAAAAAAAGAGCCCGGCGAATGCCGGGCCCTTTTGTATAGGTCAAGCGACGATCAGTAGGCTGGGCCGATGTAGCGCGTGCCGTACGGATCGGTCGTCGTCACCGTGGTGGTCGTGGTTACCACCGGCGGCGGCGCGGACTGGTAAACCACGGTGCCGGGCGTATACACCACCGCCGGCGGCGGTGCGTAATACACCGGCGGACCTGCCACGGCGCCTGCTACCACTCCGGCCACTGCGCCACCGATGATGGCGCCGGCAATCCAGCGCCCGCCGCTCCAATAACCACCGCGGTAGCAGCAGCCACCATGGTAATAGCCGCCGTGATAATAGCCACCGTGGTAGCCATACCCACCGTGCCAGCCCCGCCCACCCCACGGATGCGCCGAGGCGCTGAGCGGCACTGCAGCCCCGGCTGCCGCCAAGGCCAGGCCGACCGCAACGAACTTGCCGACACTACGTTTGAACATGACACACCTCCGTCTGTATGGTGTGAATGGTGAGCACGGGGGACTTAATTTGTACTGAAGGGTTTCGTTTCTTAACACAGCCGCGGCCGTAGATTTAGCACTATCTCAGCCAGGGCTACGCGTTCATTTTTTTATGCGCGCGTTGTGCCATGGATTTAGGGGCTCCTCCGCAGCATGCGGACGCAACAACCAGCAATCGTGAATATTTGCGCGCCGTGAGAAGTCGAACGGAATGCTGTCGGCGCCCCACGCCTCGATCGCAAGATGCGGCTCCAACGCTTCGCGATCGAGCGAGAAGCGGCGGAAGTTGTTGGAGAACAGAATCACGCCGTCGTGCGTAAGCCGTTCCGCGCATGCCAGCAACAGCTTGGCGTGATCGCGCTGCACGTCGAAATCGTCCGCGCGCTTGGAATTGGAAAACGTCGGCGGATCGACATAGATCAAGCCGTAACGCTCGTGCGTGCGCTGCAGGAATTGAGTGGCATCTGCTTGTACCAGGCGATGCTTTTCGCCGGTGAACCCGTTCAGCGCCAGATTGCGCGACGCCCATTCCAGGTACGTACCCGAAAGATCGACACTGGTCGTGTCACGCGCACCGCCTGCCGCCGCATAAACGCTGGCGGTGGCAGTATAGGCGAACAGATTGAGAAAGCGCCTGCCCGCTGCCAGCTCGCGCACTTTCGCGCGGACCAGGCGGTGATCGAGAAACAAGCCGGTATCCAGGTAATCGTAGAGATTCACCAGGAAGGTCAGGCCGCTCTCTTCCACTTCGATGAATTCGCCACGCTGGTCGAATTGGCCGTACTTGGAACCACCCTTGCCACGCTCGCGGGTCTTGATGGCAATGCGCGCGCGCGGGGCCTCGAACACTTCGCCAGCCACGCGCGCGATCTCGCGCAGACGCGTGCGCGCCAGTTCCGCCGGCACGTCCGCGGGCGCGCGGTATTCCTGGATATGCAGGTGCGTGCTGCGGGACCTATCGACATATACGTCGATGGCTGCGGCGTATTCGGGTAGGTCCTGATCGTATGCGCGCCAGGCGTGGATGCCTTCGCGCTCCAGCCGCTTGCGCAGATGCTTGGCGTTCTTCTCCAGCCGATTCTTGAGCATCTGCGCGCCTGGCGAAAGCGGCGGCTTCTCGCGCGGCGTATCGCTACGGGGATGCAGTTCGAAAATCAGCAGCACGGTTTCCAGTGCGCCGTTGTAGAGCGTGTATTTCTTTTCCGCACGCAGCGTGGTGGCGCGGCCCAATTCGGCATCGCCCGCAAGCACGGCGGCGCGCCAGCCGGTGAAATGATCGCGCAGGGTTTCGCCCAGGCTGCGATAGAGCTTGGGCAGGTTTTCGCGCTCGCCCAGTCGCTCGCCGTACGGCGGATTGGTGATCACCAGGCCTTGCGTGAAGCCAGACGGGGGACGCACGTGCCCCGCATCGTGACGATCCAGCGTAAAGAACCCGGCGACGCCGGCTTCCTGCGCATTGCGCTTGGCCATCTGTACCATGCGCGCGTCCGTGTCGGAGCCGAAGAAGCAGCTGCGCAGCGCCGGAAGCCCAATGTCTGCCCGGCTGTTCGCTTCGTCGAGCACGCTGCGCCACGTGGCGATATCGTGCTGCTTCCAGCCGAGGAAACCGTAGTAATCGCGACGCAAGCCCGGCGCCACATCCGCCGCCATCAACGCGCCTTCGATCAGCAGCGTGCCGGAACCGCACATCGGATCGAGCAGCGCGCCTCCTTGCGTGTAGATGTCCGGCCAACCGGCACGCAGCAGCATCGCGGCGGCGAGGTTTTCTTTCAGTGGCGCTTCGCCCTGCGTTTCCCGCCAGCCACGGCGATGCAACGGCGCCCCGGCGAGATCGATCGATACGGTGGCGCGATCGCGCCGCAGGCGGAGGTTGATGCGCACATCCGGCTCTTCGGTATCCACATCGGGACGCGTCTGGCTGCGCTCGCGGAACTGATCGACCACGGCATCCTTGACACGCTGGGCCAGGTATTGGCTATGCGTAAGCTTGCTTTGCGCCGTGTTGGCGTCCACCGCCAGCGTGGCGTGCGGCGCGAGATGTTCCGACCAGTCGATCGCTTGCACGCCGGCGTACAAGGCTTCGTCGGATGCGGCGTCGAACTCGGCCACCGGCAACAGGATGCGGCTGGCCAGGCGCGACCACAGGCAGGCGCGGTAGGCGGTTTCCAGGCTGCCGGAAAAGCGCACGCCGGCCAGTGCTTCGTGCACGTCGACGGCACCGAGCGACATCAGTTCGTCGCGCAGCAGGTATTCGAGCCCTTTCGGGCAGGTTGCAAAAAGCGGTTTCAACGTTGCTTCGCCAATGGTTCCAGGAAGAAGCCGAACTGGCGGCTGATGGCATCGACATGCGCGCTCAGCCGATGGTCGTCATCCAGCACCAACAACGGCAGTTCGCGCCGGCCGGCGAATTCGTAGATCTCATCCAGCGGGCAGACGTCGTCGTGCCAGCCGTGGATCATCAGCGTCGGCACGTCCAGGCGCACGTCGAAAGCGAGATCGCTGCCGGGAATCAGTGCCGGCGTAGCGAGCAGAAACAGCCCGGCCACCGGCACTTCCAGCGAGGCCAGGCCGGAAACGAAGGCGCCCATGCTGGAACCGACCAATACCGGCGGTGTGTGGCTCGCCGCAATGCGTTGATGCAAACGGGCAATGCGCGGCTCGATCGACTCGGCGTGACCCAGCTGGTCGTCGTCGCGATAGTCCGGGCGCTCGGTGGTCCAGCCCAGGGATTCGGCAACCTTCGCCAGTACGCTGACCTTGGTGGCATCCGGACCGGTGTCCGAACCATGGGAAAGGATGACGTGGCCGGGCATGGCGCTCTCCGTGGTTGCTCAGCGGGACGTGCATGATAGCTGCTTGCCAATCCGCCAGATGCGGCTTGGTCGTTGGTCGGATTACCCGGCGTTGATCCGGGGTAGCCCAACATTTCGGAGCGGCATGGTTGGGTTACGCTGCGCTAACCCAACCTACGGGTATGCCGATGCTTACTGTTCACCACCAGCCCCTGCCCTACGTTGCCAAGTTACCCGAACGCCCTGCCAGCGCGGTCACGCTCGTCGTCATCCATTGCACCGAACTGCCCGACCTGGCGACCGCCCGCGAATACGGCGAACGCGTGCTGTACGAAACCGGCACCGGCAACAGCGGCCACTACTACATCGACCGCGATGGCGCGGTGTATCGCTACGTGCCGGGCACCCGCGTGGCGCATCATGTGCGCGGCTACAACCCGCCGTCGATCGGCATCGAGCTGGTGAACCGCGGGCGTTATCCCGCCTGGTTCGACTCGCGTCACCAGACCATGGCCGAGCCCTACACCGCCGCGCAGATCACCGCATTGCGCGCCCTGCTGGCGCAGTTGCGCGCGCAATACCCGAACCTGCAGGAAATCGCCGGTCACGAGGACCTGGACACGGCCCGTGTGCCCGCCAGCGACGAACCCAGCCGTGAAGTGCCGCGCAAGCTCGATCCCGGCCCGCTGTTTCCCTGGCCGGAGGTGCTGCTCGGCAGCGGGCTGCGCCGGATCCATGCGCCTGACTGAGGCTGTAGGACTACCCCCGCTATAATTCCCGGCCATTTACCTCAGGGGCTAGCTGCGATGCCGGATACACACGTCAAGGAACTGGTCGAGCTGCTGCAGCTCGAACGGCTGGAAGACAACCTCTTCCGCGGCCAGAGCCGCGACATCGGCACGCGCTTCGTGTTCGGCGGCCAAGTGCTTGGCCAGGCCTTGTCCGCCGCGCAGCAGACGGTGGATCCCTCGCGCGAGGCGCATTCGTTGCACGCGTATTTCCTGCGCGCCGGCGACATCGACGCGCCGATCATCTATAGCGTGGAACGGGCGCGCGATGGCGGCACGTTCTCCTCCCGCCGCGTGGTGGCGATCCAGCACGGCCAGCCCATTCTCAACGGCGCCATTTCCTTCCAGGTACCGGAAAAAGGGCTGGAACATCAATCCAGCATGCCGGAAGTGCCGGAGCCGGAAGACGTGGAACCGATGCACCGCGTGCCGCAGGAGGAACTTGCCCGCCTGCCGGTGAAGCTGCAGCGCTGGCTGGGCGCCAACGGCCCGTTCGAATTTCGCCAGGTGTGGCCGCGCGACGAGCTGCATCCGGCCAAGCGGCCCCCGATCCAGCACATCTGGCTGCGGCTCACTTCCGCAGTTGAAGATTCACCTGTATTGCACCGGGCACTGCTGGCCTACGCCTCCGATTTCCATCTGATCGGCACCAGCACCCTGCCGCACGGCATTTCTTACCTCACACCCAACCTGCAGATGGCAAGCCTGGACCACGCCATGTGGTTCCATCGCCCGTTCCGGGTGGACGAATGGCTGCTGTACTCCTTTGACAGTCCCACTGCGCAAGGCGCGCGCGGGCTGGCACGCGGGCAGATTTTCAGCCGCGATGGCGCGTTGGTGGCCTCCACCGCGCAAGAAGGGTTGATCCGCTTGCGCGGCGAGTAAAATCATCCCATGCGACTGCTCTACACCTCCCCCCGGCAAGAAAACATCGATCGCGTGGCGAGCTTCATGGCCGAGCACGGCATCGAGACCACAATCACCAATCGTTCCAATTGGAACCGTCCCAGCTACCAGCGCTTCAGTTACTCCCAGCGCAACCAGAACCGCGACGCATGGCCGCAGGTGTGGGTCAGCAAGGCGGACGACTACACCAGGGCTCGCGAGCTGATGCGCACCCTGGGCATCGAACCTGAGGTCCGCCACGCCGAGGAGCTGAGAATTTCGCGCGATCCGGTCGCATCCATGTATGCCCGCCGTGAACACGCCGTGGCGCGGGCGCGGCGCATCGTGCTGCTGGCGATCGTGGGCGTGTTCATGGTGCTGGCCCTGCATTATCTGCACGTGATCTAGTCGGCAGGTTGGGATTGGCGCGGCGGCACCCACACGTCACCGCGAAAATGTTGGTTACGCCTGCGCTGCGTCATCTGAACTCGCCAGTGCACCCACAAAAACCTTGCCAATTCGGCCGGTTGCAGTCATAGAATCAGGCCATGCGTTCAGACCACGTCCGCCTGTTCCAGACGCTGCCGCATGCCTGTGGTTACTACCCTGGGCGCACGGCACAGAATCTGGTCATCGATCCAGCTGCCCCGCAGCTGGACCGTCTGTATGGCGCCGCGCTGGATCACGGATTCCGCCGTGCGGGCGGGCACCTGTATTTTCCGCACTGCCCGAACTGCCACGCGTGCACGCCATGCCGCATCGACGTGGCGAACTTCAAGCCCGACCGCTCGCAACGCCGTTGCCTGAAACGCAATGACGACCTGATCGTGCGCGAGTGCATGGCCGGCTACAACAGCGAGCGGCATGCGCTGTATTCACGCTATCTGCGCACGCGCCATCCCGGTGGGGGCATGGATGAGGCAGAAGCGAGCGACTTCCGTCGTTTTCTCACCGCCCCGTGGAGCCCCACGGTGTTCCTGGAATTGCACAAGGACGACCGCCTGCTCGCGGTGGCCGTGACGGACGTGTGCATCACCGGCATTTCGGCCGTCTATACGTTCTACGATCCGGACGAACGCGACCGCGGCCTGGGCACCTTCGCCATTCTGCAACAGATCGAGCTGGCCAAGCGCCGCGGTATTCCGTGGGTGTACCTGGGCTTCTGGATCGAAGGCCATCCGAAGATGGATTACAAGCGGCGCTTCAAGCCGTTGCAGGTGCGCACGGCGGAAGGGTGGGTGGAATTGCAGCGGGATTGAGAGATTGAGCGCCCTGTTCGGCAGGTGACTCCAATTCCGCGAAATATTCCATTTTTCGTTGACGTCATTCCCGCGAAAGCGAAGCCTGGAATGACGGCGAGGCACGCTCAAACCTTCTCGGCCGCGGATACCTTCGGCGGATACGGAAACAGCTTGATCAACGGCACCGACACACCGTCGTTGGCCATCACGCGGCAATGCGTGCGATCCAGCTCGCGCGGATCATCCAGGCCGCAACTGTGCGCGATGATGCCAACCTCGTGCATCACGTTGTGCGCGTAATTCGCCACGCGCTCGCTCTTGTCCATCACCACCAGGCCACGCTGCAAACGCGGATTCTGGGTGGTGATACCCGTGGGGCAGGTATTGCGATTGCACTGCAACGACTGGATGCAACCCAGCGCCAGCATGAAGCCGCGCGCCGAGTTCACGAAATCCGCGCCCATCGACAATGCCCATGCCACGTCGTAGGCGGTGATGCACTTACCCGAGCAGATCACCTTGATGCGATCGCGCAGGCCGCGTTCGATCAAGGTATTCACCAGTTCCGGCAAGGCCTCGCGCAAGGGCAGGCCGACGCCTTCCATCAGCGTTTGCGGTGCGGCGCCAGTACCGCCTTCGGAACCGTCGACGATGATGAAATCCGGCGCGCTTTCGATGCCGCGCCTGGCCACTTCATCGCACACTTCGTCGATCCACCCCATATCGCCGAACACCGCCTTGAAACCGGTGGGCTTGCCGGTGAGATCGCGGATGTGCCGGATCGAATCCATCAGCTGCGATACGTTGGCGATGTCCAGGTGGCGATTGGGACTTTGCGAATCCGTGCCCACCGGAATGCCGCGAATCGCGGCAATTTCAGGCGTCACCTTGGCCGCGGGCAGCAAACCGCCCATGCCAGGCTTGGCACCCTGCCCCAGCTTGATGCTGACCATCTTCACCTGTTTGTGCGCGCAGATCGCCAAGAGCTTGTCATCATCGAGCTTGCCATCCGGCGTACGCACGCCGTATTTGGCGGTACCGATCTCGAACACGATGTCGCAACCGCCTTCAAGGTGATACGGCGCCAGCCCGCCTTCGCCGGTATCCATCCAGATGCCGGCCTTCGCCGCGCCGATCGATAGCGCGCGCACGGCGGGCGCCGACAGTGCACCGAAGCTCATCGCCGAGATATTGAAGAACGCCGCATGATCGTAAGGCTCGCGCGCATATGGCCCGATGCGCACGGGCTGCGGTTTGACGTGCGACTGGCCCAGCGCCGGAAATGCCGCATTGACGAAGAACGGTACCCCTTCCAGATGCAGGTCGCGCGTGGAGCCGAACGCATTGGTGTTGTCGGTGTTCTTGGCCGCGCGATACACCCACATGCGTTGGGCGCGATTGAACGGCATTTCCTCGCGATCGCTGGAATACAGGTATTGGCGGAAGAACTCGCCCAGATGCAGGAACCAATAGCGGAAGTGCCCGATCACCGGGTAATTGCGCAACACGGAGTTGTGCGTCTGGTTGCGATCGACGAACCATGTCACCAGCACCACCAGTACGGCGATCACCAGCAGCAGCATGAACAGCGCCGCGAAGGTTTCTACCAGTACGACCAGCCAATGCGCGAAGCCTGTCGATGCCATGGTTCTACTCCGTTGTATGTAGCAAGCCTCTCTCGCAAAGGAGAGAGAAGAAAGTGCGCCGCCGATTCTACAGTTCGATCCGGATCGCCTTGGCCGCGCGAATCGCCTTGGCCGTGGCGGCTTCAACGTCGTTATCGCGCGCCAGGGTGACCGCCATGCGGCGGCGTCCGTTCACTTCCGGCTTGCCGAAGATACGCAGTTGCGTGTCCGGTTCGGCCAGCGCTTCGGCAATACCGTGATAGCGCGGCGCGCGGCCCGCACCTTCCATCAGCACCGCGCACGAGGCGGAAGCCCCCAACTGGCGGATGACCGGAATCGGCAGCCCCAGAATGGCGCGCGCATGCAGCGCAAATTCCGACAAATCCTGCGAGATCAGCGTGACCAGACCGGTGTCGTGCGGCCGCGGGCTCACCTCGGAAAAGATCACGCTATCGCCCTTGACGAAGAACTCAACGCCGAACACGCCCCAGCCGCCCAGCGCACCGGTGATCGCTTCGGCCTGGCGTTGTGCTTCGACCAGGGCAGCTTCGCTCATTGGCTGCGGCTGCCAGGATTCGCGGTAGTCGCCGTCTTCCTGACGATGACCGATCGGCGCGCAAAAGCTGGTGCCGTCTTTATGCCGTACGGTCAGCAAGGTGATTTCGTAATCGAAGGGCACGAAGCCTTCGACAATCACCCGCCCTTTGCCCGCTCGACCACCGGATTGCGCGTAATCCCAGGCGTCCTGCACGTCGGCAGCATCGCGCACCGTGCTCTGGCCCTTGCCGGACGAACTCATCACCGGCTTGATCACGAAGGGATAGCCGATGGCGACCACAGCTTCGCAGTACTCCGCCTCGCTGTCGCAGAAGCGATAGGGCGAAGTCGGCAAACCCAACTGCTCGGCGGCAAGGCGGCGAATGCCTTCGCGATCCATCGTCAGCCAGGCGGCGCGCGCTGTCGGGATCACCTTCAAACCCTCTTTTTCCAGCTCCATCAAAGTCGGTGTATGGATGGCTTCGATTTCAGGCACGACCAAGTCCGGCTTTTCCCTTGCAATCAAGGTGCGCAGGGCGTTGCCGTCCAGCATGTCGAGGACATGGCTGCGATGCGCCACCTGCATGGCAGGCGCATCCGCATAGCGATCCACCGCGATCACCTCGACGGCAAGGCGCTGCAACTCGATCGCGACTTCCTTGCCAAGCTCGCCCGCACCCAATAACAGTACTTTCAGGGCATGGTCGGAATGGGGCGTGCCGAAAGGCTTCATCGAGGGCTCCAGATAAAGCGTCATTGTACGTCGAGGTGGGATGACCCAATCCCATGCCGCACCGCAGATTGACAGGGCGATACGGCGGGTATTGAGTAGGCACGACTCCGCTCCCCACGGATCACTTATGCGCAGCAGGATCGCCCCGCTTTTGCTGGTGTCGATGTTGTGCCTTGCCCCCAGCCCCGCCAAGGCCGCTGCCGATCCTGCGCCCACCGAAACCACCTGGATGACCGTGCTGCTCAATGGCCGCAAGATCGGCCACGAGGAAATTCAGCGCGTACAACTTGGCAATACCGTTACCACCACGCAGACGCTGGTGATGGCTATCGAGCGCAGCCACAAGGTGGTGCCGTACGTCAACGTCAGCCGCAGCGTGGAAACCGTTACCGGCGTGCCGATCAGCTTCACCATGACCAGCACGATGTCCGCCACGGAAGCCAAGGTGGAAGGCAGGCGATTGACCAATGGCACGCTCGAACTGAGCAACACGGTGGGCGGACGTACCCACCAGTCCATTACCAACTGGCCCGATGGCGCCGTGCTGGTAGAGGGGCAACGCAAGGCGATGCAGGCGGCGATCGCCCACCCAGGCATGCATTACCACATGCTGGTGTACAACCAGGGTAGCCAGCAGCCGATGGATCTGCTGGTCCGCGTGATCGGCAATGAACGCGTGCCATTGGACAATCACGTGGAAACCCTGAGCCACCAGCAGGAAACGCTGCGCACCGTCGAAAATACCCAGACCGTCGACCTATGGCTGGATGCAGACGGCAACATCCGCAAAGGCTCGGCCTCCCTGCTCGGTCGGCCGATGGACATGATCGCCTGCAGCGAAGCTTGCGCGGAAGCGCCGGAGCAAACCCTCGACATGATGAGCGAGGCGATGGTCGATTCACCGCGCCTGCTCACACCGGAAATGCTCGCTGATTTCCTCAGCTACCGCGTGCATGTCACCAACAAGGCGATCTTCAAGCCCTTCATCAGCACCGACCAGCAATCGGTAACGGATCTCGGCAACGGCGAATGGCTGGTCAACGTCTACCGCAGTGAACTGGATGACGAGCGCCCACCCACGCCGGCTGATACGCAACCCAATGCCTGGCTGCAATCCGATGCGCCGGAGATCAAGGCCCTGGCCGCGCTCGCCGCCGGCGGCGAGCGCAACAAATCGCACATCATGGGCAACCTCAATGCGTTCGTCAGTCGCTATCTTTCCAAGCGCGGGCTAGACATCGGCTATGCCTCGGCGCTGGAAGTCGCACGTGACCGCCGTGGCGACTGCGCGGAATACGCGGTGCTGCTCGCGGCCATGGCGCGCGCGGAAGACATCCCGGCGCGCGTGGTCGTCGGCATGCTCTATGCCGACCGATACGACGGTAAGCAACGCGTGTTCGTGCCGCATGCCTGGGTCGTGGCATGGGTACGTGGGCACTGGCAGAGTTTCGATCCTGCCACGGTACGTTTCGACACCGGCCACATCGCCCTGGATATCAGCGACGGCAATCCATGGCATTTCTTCAACGCGACGAATGAATTCGGCAGCATCCAGATCGATGCGGTGAAAACCTTCGGCGAGATGTATGGCCTGATGCCGGGGAACGCGACTGGAGGCGCGGCTGGCGCCGCCGGTGGCGGGGCTGGTGCGAAGTAACTGGCGGCCTGGCCGAGTCACTTGAATTAGATATCACTTTGATATCTAATCCTCCCACCTCGGGAGGATTCAGCCATGAACGAACGCACGGGTTTTAACGAGCGCAGCGGATTTTCGATCCCCGGCATTCCTTTGCTATTCCTGTTCCTGGCGCTCGTCCTGATCGGCATCGGGTGTTACGTAAGCAAGGCCCATGGCGGCGCGCCATGGTTGGTGGGGGTGGGCGTATTCCTCCACGTGCTGTCGCTCTGCTTCCTCAAAGGCTTCTTCCAGGTCGCGCCCAACCAAGGGCAAGTGCTGCAGCTGTTCGGCAAATACGTCGGCACCGTACGCCATGAAGGCCTGCGCTGGACCAATCCCTTCTATAGCCGCAAGCGCATATCGTTGCGCGTGCGCAACTTCGAAAGCGGCAAGCTCAAGGTCAACGACAGCGACGGCAATCCGATCGA
>NZ_DAIOEU010000073.1:0-21157 GCF_036746095.1 Dyella sp. | reverse complement strand
TGCCGAGCGTGTCTTCCACGGTGGTGACCTGGAAGCCTTCCATCGCCGCCTGCAGCGCGTTGATCGGGTCGATCTCGGTCACGATCACGCGTGCGCCGAAGCCCTTGAGCGAATGCGCGCAACCCTTGCCCACGTCACCGTAGCCGCACACCACCGCCACCTTGCCGGCCACCATCAAGTCGGTGGCGCGCTTGATGCCGTCGGCCAGCGATTCGCGGCATCCGTAGAGGTTGTCGAACTTGCTCTTGGTGACCGAGTCGTTGACGTTGATGGCAGGCACCAGCAGCTTGCCGGCTTCCATCATCTGGTACAGGCGATGCACGCCGGTGGTGGTTTCTTCGGAAACGCCCTTCCAATCGGCGGCGACTTTCTTCCAGAAGCCGGGGCGCTCCTTGGCGGTGCGCTTGAGCAGGTCCTTGATGACCTGTTCTTCGTGGTTGCCGCTGGGCGTGTTGACCCAGTTGTCGCCGTTTTCCATGTCCACGCCCTTGTGGATCAGCAGCGTGGCATCGCCGCCGTCGTCGACGATCAGCTCCGGACCTTTCATGCCCGGGTGGGTGAGCATGTCGAGCGTGCAGTCCCAGTATTCCTCCAGCGTCTCGCCCTTCCAGGCGAACACCGGGATGCCGGCGGCGGCTACGGCCGCGGCGCAGTCGTCCTGGGTGGAGAAGATGTTGCAGGAGGCCCAGCGCACCGAGGCGCCCAGCGTGCTGAGCGTCTCGATCAGCACCGCGGTTTCCTTGGTCATGTGCAGCGAGCCGGACAGGCGCACGCCCTTCAGCGGCTTGGCGGTGGCATAGCGGGCGCGGATGGCCATCAGGCCGGGCATTTCTTCCTCGGCCATGCGGATGCGGCGGCGGCCGAGATCGGCCAGCGAGATATCGCGGACCTTGTAGTCTTGGGTCGATTCGTTGGTGACAGCATTCATGCAGGGATGTCTCCGAGTCTCATGGGGAAAACCCGGCCCGGGAGGCCAGGCCGACGCGAACATCGCGTCATGAGCGCCGTTGCATTCGAGGCATCCACCGAGCCTGGCCGTAGCAGTTACCTACGGTCGCAGCGCCCCTCGGCGAAGGCCGTCATTCTAGCCATAGAACCTGGCTTATGACGAATCGATTGCCGCACTGCCGCATAAATTGGTTAGGCTAGGGGACTGACCACCGGAGGCCCTGATGGAAGCCACTCGCGACCCCGAATTCCTGCCCCATGACGGCCCGCTGCGCGAAGACGTGCACCGGCTCGGCGCGATGGTGGGGCGCATGTTGGCCGAGCAGGGTGGCGAAGGCTTCTTCCAGCGCGTGGAGCAGGTGCGCACCGCCTCCATCCGCCGCCGTCGCGAAGCCCGCGCGGTGGACGACCTGGCCGAGTCGCTGGCCGGCTTGGACGCCGAAGCCGCCGAAGCGCTGGCCCGCGGATTCGCCACCTACTTCCAGGCCGTCAACACGGCCGAGCGCGTGCACCGCATCCGCCGCCGCCGCGATTACCAACGCGAAAGCGGCACCGCGCAGCCCGAATCGCTGCTCGACGTATTGCAGCGTTTGAAGGAGCAGGGCGCCGGCGCCGACGAGCTGCTGCAATGGCTATACAAGCTGAAGGTGGAACCGGTGTTCACCGCGCATCCCACCGAGGCGATCCGCCGTTCCCTGCTCGAAAAGGAACAGGCGATCGTGCGCGCGCTGGTCGACAATTTCGATCCCACCCGCACGCCGCAAGAACGCAAGGAAGACGACGACCGCATCTTCATGGCGCTCTCTGCCGGTTGGCAGACGGCCGAGGCCTCGCCGATCCGCCCCAGCGTGCAGGACGAGCATCATCACGTCGGCTTTTATCTCGCCAACCCGATCTACCGCATCGTGCCTGCATTCTACGAACTGCTCGCTGATGCCTTGCAGGAGGTCTACGGTGTCGCCGTGCCGCTGCCGCGCCTGCTGAGCTTCGCCACCTGGGTCGGCGGCGACATGGACGGCAATCCGAACGTGGGTGCCGATACCATCGCCAACAGCCTGGCGACACAGCGTGCGCACGTACTGGAGCATTACATTGAGGACGTCGAGGCGTTGGCGCGTCAGCTCAGCCAGACCGATGACCGCGTGGCGTTCGACGCCGCGCTGCTGAAGCGGCTGGCCGATTATCGCGAACAGTTTCCGCGTGCTGCCGCCACCATTCGCCCGCGCCATGCGGACATGCCATATCGCTGCCTGCTCACCCTGATCCGCGCACGGCTCGAAGCCACGCTCGAAGACGGACATGCGGAGGGTTATCAGTCCGCCAATGAATTGATCGACGATTTGCTGTTGATCGTGCACGGCCTGATCGATCATCGTGGCCTCAACGCGGGCGCCTACGCCGTGCGCCGCTTGATCTGGCGCGTGCGCACCTTTGGTTTCCACATGGCCCGCCTGGACGTGCGGCAGGATTCGCGCGTGCATGACGACGCGCTGGCGGCCTTGCTGCACGACGAAACCTGGACGCAGCGTGCGCCCGCAGAACGCGTCAGCGTGTTGCGACCCTACGCAGGTGGCGAACGTGCGCTTGAAAGAAACGACGACGCACAGGCGGAATCCTTGCGTGCTGTATTTGCCACCTTGCACGAATCCCGCCAGCGCTATGGTACGGACGCGACAGGCCTGTACATCATCAGCATGGCGCGCTCGGCCGCTGACGTGCTCGCGGTGCTGGCCTTGGCGAGATACGGCGGGCTTGTCAACGACACTCACGTTCCGCTCGATATCGCTCCGCTGTTTGAAACCGTCGATGATTTGAACAACGCGCCCGGGACACTGCGCGCCTTGCTGAATGATCCGGTCTACCGCGATCACCTGCGCGCCCGCGACGATTGCCAATGGGTGATGCTGGGCTACTCCGACAGCGGCAAGGATGGCGGCACACTGGCTTCACGTTGGGGCTTGCAGCGCGCGCAAGTGGAATTGATGGCGCTCGCGGAACAGGCCGGCATTCGCCTGGCGTTCTTCCATGGTCGCGGCGGTTCGGCCAGCCGTGGCGGCGCGCGCATTGCGCCGGCATTGATGTCCTCGCCGCGCGGTTCGATCAACGGCATCCTGCGTGTGACCGAGCAAGGCGAAGTGATCCATCGCAAGTACGGTATCCGCGCACTGGCCCTGCGGAATCTGGAGCAAACCGTTGGCGCTGTACTACGTGCCAGCGTGCGCCCACGCGAGGAAGACCCGCGCGAAGCGCAGTGGCGCGACGTCATGACCGCCATGGCTGCGGAAAGCCGCCGCGCCTATCGCGCCTTCGTCGACCGCGAAGGCTTCGTCGACTATTTCCGTGCCGCCACGCCGATCGACGTGATCGAACAGATGGCGCTCGGCTCGCGTCCCTCGCGTCGGCGCAGCATGCGCGGCGTGGAGGACCTGCGCGCCATTCCATGGGTTTTCGCCTGGACGCAATGCCGCTCCATCATTACCGGCTGGTATGGCTTGGGTACCGCCCTGGAAGCCGCGGTTGCCCGCCATGGCGAAGCCACCCTGGTGGAAATGGCGCGCGACTGGCCGTTCTTTGCCAACGCGCTGGACGACGTGGAAATGGTGCTGGCCAAGTGCGACCTGGATATCGCCGAGGCATTCTCCAAGCTTGCAGGTCCCTTGCACGACACGTTCTTCGGCGTGATTGGCGAGGAATTCGAACGCACGCGCCATTGGCTGCTTAAGCTCAAGAACAGCCATGAACTGCTGCGTGACGATCCGCGTTTGGCGCTGTCGATTCGCCTGCGCAATCCCTACGTGGATCCGATGAGCCTGATGCAGGTGGACCTGCTGCAACGCTGGCGTGCGAGCGACCGCAGCGATGATAATTTGCTGCGCGCGCTGGTGACCTGTGTGAATGGCGTGGCACAGGGCCTGCAAAATACGGGCTGACGTCGAACGCCGTCGTTCCCGCGAAAAGCATGGATTCTCTCTTCAATCAGGAAAGCGCTTATGGACCAGCCTGCCTACCCCCAGCGTCGCCTCGGCCTGTTGCCGTTGCTGATCTTCAGCTCACGCTGGCTGCAACTGCCGCTTTACGTCGGGCTGATCGCGGCACAGTGTGTCTACGTATATTTGTTCGGCAAAGAGCTGTGGCACTTGGTCCATCAAGCCTCGGGCTTGGGCGAGCAGGAAATCATGTTGATCGTGCTCGGCCTGATCGACGTGGTGATGATCTCCAATCTCCTGATCATGGTGATCGTCGGCGGCTACGAAACCTTCGTCTCGCGGCTTGGCCTGGACGGCCATCCGGATCAGCCCGAATGGCTGTCGCACGTGAACGCCTCGGTGCTGAAGGTGAAGCTGGCCATGGCGATCATCGGCATTTCATCCATTCATCTGCTCAAGACCTTCATTGCCGCGGGCACGTTGAACGGCCTGCCATTTTGTTCGCCGGAAGTGCTGGCCACGATTGCGCAGGCGAATGAAGGCGGCAGCATGCTCAAGTGCGCCACGCTGACGCCGGTCGGGGTGATGTGGCAGACCATCATCCACGTGGTCTTTATCCTTTCCGCGATCGGCATTGCGTGGACGGACCGCATCATGCATGCGCATGTTGCGAAGGTGGGCGAAGAGCATTGATCGCGGTCGGGTGAACGGAACGCGCCCCGGCGTTGCATTTTCTCGAAACGCCAGGTTTGGGGTTTGTGTTCCGCGCGCTCCAGCCGCGCCGGAGCGCGTCAGGCCGACAAATCAATCAGCCATCCAGCTCCGTCCATCGCGCATAAGCGCAATCCAATGCTTCCTGCGCTTTCGCCAGGGCTTCGTTCGCCTTCTGAATCGCCGCGTTGTCCTGCTGATAAAACGAAGGATCGTTCATCGCTGCGGCATGTTTGGCGATCTCCTCTTCCAGCTGCTCGATGCGGGCCGGCAATTGTTCAAGCTCGCGTGCATCCTTGTAGCTGAGCTTGCGTTTTGGCTTTTCGCTGTCGCTGGCCGCAGCGGGCGCATGGGTCTGGATGGGTTTCGTGGTCGGTGATGGCGATGCGGCAAAGATGCGCTCCGCCGGTTTCTGCCGCAACCAGTCACTATAGCCGCCGACGTAGTCACCTACTTTGCCGCCGCCTTCCAGCACCAGCGTGCTCGACACCACGTTGTCGAGGAATTCGCGGTCGTGCGATACCAGCAACAGCGTACCTTTGTATTCGGTGAGGAGTTCTTCGAGCAGTTCCAGCGTTTCGACGTCCAGATCGTTGGTGGGTTCGTCCATCACCAGCAGATTGGATGGCTGTGCAAACAGCTTGGCCAGCAGCAGGCGATTGCGTTCGCCGCCGGATAGGCGCGTGATCGGCGCACGGGCGCGTTCGGGCGAAAACAGGAAGTCCTGCAGGTAGCCGATGATGTGCTTGCGCTGTCCGTTGAGCTCGATGTATTCGCGGCCTTCGGCCACGTTGTCCAGCGCATTCAAGCTGTCGTTGAGTTGCGAGCGATGCTGGTCGAAATAGGCGATCTGCAGCCCGGTGCCGAGGCTGACATCGCCGCGTTGCGGTATCAGTTCGCCAAGCATGATTTTCAGCAAGGTACTCTTGCCTGCGCCATTGGGGCCGATGATGCCGACGCGGTCGCCGCGCATGATCGTGGTGCTGAGGTCATCGATCAGCACGCGTCCGCCATAGGCCTGATGCACGTGGTCCAGCTCGATGACTTTTTTGCCGGATGCCTGTGCATTGGCCAGCGCCATCTTGGCGTTGCCGCTGAGCTCGCGCCGTTCGGCGCGTTCGCGACGCAACGCTTTCAACGCGCGTACGCGGCCTTCGTTGCGCGTGCGGCGTGCCTTGATGCCCTGGCGAATCCACACTTCTTCTTGCGCCAGTTTTTTGTCGAACAGTGCGTTGGCCTGTGCTTGGGCATGCAGGCGTTCTTCGCGGCGACGCAGATAGTTGTCGTAGTCGCCCGGCCAACTGGTGAGCTGGCCGCGATCGATTTCGACGATGCGGGTGGCGAGCGCGCGCAGGAAACTGCGATCGTGCGTGATGAAAATGATGCTGCCTTCGAACTGCTTGAGAAAGCCTTCCAGCCAGCCGATCGCTTCGATGTCCAGATGGTTGGTCGGCTCATCCAGCAACAGCACATTCGGTTTGCGCACCAACGCCTGCGCCAGCAATACGCGGCGCTTCATGCCGCCGGAAAGCGCGGCAAAATCCGTATCGGCAGGAAGCTCGAGTTTCGCCAGTACGTCGCTGACGCGTCGATCCAGATCCCAGCCGTGTTGCGCTTCGATCCGGTTTTGCACTTCGCCTAACGCGTCGAGATCGCCTTCGGCGAGCAGGTGGTGGTAGCGCGCAAGCAATCGGCCGAGATCGCCAAGGCCTTCGGCCACCACATCGAAGACGCTGCCGGACGTGGCTTGCGGTACCTCTTGCGCCATGCGGGCGACGATCACGCCGCTTTGCACGCGCACTTCACCGTCATCGGGCTGCAATTCGCCGGAGATCAGTTTCATGAGGGTGGATTTGCCTTCGCCGTTACGACCGACGATGCACACGCGCTCGTTGGCATCGATCGAAAGATCGACGTGTTCGAGCAGAAGAGGGCCGCCGACGCTGAAGTCGAGGCGCTGAAGCTGGATAAGGGACATGCCGCCATTCTACTGGCTCGCTCTTTGCATTCCCCCTCCGGCATTCGGTGAAAGCCACATTTAAGAAATCGAGCCCTTCGCCGATCCAGATTTCAAAATCGCCGTCATCGAGGCATAACGAAAATTTACGCTTTCGGAGTCGGTAAAATTCAGTAAAACATGCACTTAGCATGGCAGATTAAAGCGTTTCCTCTGGAATTTGCGATTGTCATGCATTAAGGTTGCGCGACGCGGGGGCAGTACCGCGGTTCGGGAGTGAAAGGCCGTGGCGAACATCCAATCCATCCAGCCAATGCAGTGGTTGAACCGGCTGTGGGGCCTGTTCGCGGTAGTGCTTTTGCTGGGCGTGGCCGGTGTGGCGCACGCGGGCTATGCCGCCATCGTGATCGACCCGGCCACGGGCGAGGTGCTCAGCGCCGTCAATGCCGATGAGCAGAACTACCCGGCCTCGCTGACCAAGATGATGACCCTGTACCTGACCTTCCAGGCGTTGCAGAGCGGCAAGCTGAAAGTGGACCAGGATCTGCCGGTTTCCAGCTGGGCCGCTTCGCGCGAACCGACCAAGCTCGGCCTGCGTGCCGGCCAGACCATCTCCGTCAACGACTGCATCCTCGGTATGGTGACCAAGTCCGCCAACGACGCGGCGAGCGTGGTGGCCGAGAGCCTGGGCGGCAACGAGGGCCATTTCGCCGAGATGATGACGGCGCAGGCCGCGCTGCTCGGCATGACGTCCACGCATTTTGCCAACGCCAATGGCCTGCCGGACCCGAACAATGTCTCTACTGCGCGTGACATGGTCAAGCTCGCCATGGCGCTGTATCGCGACTTCCCGCAGTACACGCATTATTTCGCGACCAAGGAATTCGTGTTCCGCGGCCAGCTGATCCGTGGGCATAACAACTTGATGGATCGCTATCCCGGCATGGACGGCCTCAAGACCGGTTTCACCGATGCTTCCGGCTTCAACCTGGCGTCCACCGCCGTGCATGACGGCCGTCGCCTGTTTGCCGTGGTGCTCGGTGGCCGCAGTGCATCCGCCCGCGACAATCTGATGGCCCGCCTGCTGGATGATGGCTTCGACAACCAGCCGACACCGGAAGAACTGGTCGCCCGGGCGAGCATGCCCAGCACCACTCATCGCGTGCTGTCGGCGCTGTCGCCGATCGAGACGGCGGAAGCGGATGAAACCGCCCCGGCCCATCGTCGCGCCTCGCGCGGCTGCACGCCGCACCGGGGCAGAAGCTGCCCGCGGATGGCCAAGACGCATCATCATCCCAAGTCCACCACCCGGCTCGCCCATCGGCACAAGAGCAAGAAAGTGGTGCTGGCGTCGACCAGCAAGGACGACGGTCAATAGAGCCCGGGGACGAATCAGCTGTTCGTCATGGCTCGGCCACCTCGGCTCCACAACTCACGCAACGCCTGAGTGAAACGGTGGTGCTGCAACCGGCGCACATCGGATCTCCAGCAGATCGTCTGCGTGAGCTGTTCGGCTGCCGTCGAGGTGGCGTAGAACATAAAAGAAAACGGGCCGCGGCGCGGCCCGTTTTTCGTTGCACAGCGAAGCGTGGGCTTACTTCAGCTTCGCATCCGCACGCAGCTCGTCGGCCTTGTCCGTCTTCTCCCACGAGAACGCGGTGAAGGTGTTGCCATCGGCATCCTTCACGTCGTACGGCGTGCGGCCGAAGTGGCCATAGCTGGCGGTGGCCTGGTACATCGGATGGATCAGGTCCAGCATCTTGATGATGCCGTACGGGCGCAGGTCGAAGTGCTTGCGGATCAGCTTTTCGATCTTGTCATCGGATAGCTTGCCGGTGCCGAAGGTGGTGACCGAGATGGAGGTGGGCTCGGCCACGCCGATGGCATAGCTCACCTGCACTTCGCAGCGATCGGCGATGCCGGCGGCCACGATGTTCTTGGCCACGTAGCGGGCGGCGTAGGCGGCCGAACGGTCGACCTTGGACGGATCCTTGCCGGAGAACGCGCCGCCACCGTGACGAGCCCAGCCGCCGTAGGTATCGACGATGATCTTGCGGCCGGTCAGGCCGCAGTCGCCCACTGGACCGCCGATCACGAACTTGCCGGTCGGGTTGATGTGGAACTTGGTGTTCTTGTGCAGCAGCTTGGCCGGCAGCACGGGCTTCAAGATGTGTTCGCGCACGGCTTCAACCAGGTCTTTCTGCTTCACGCTCGGATCGTGCTGGGTGGACAGCACCACGGCGTCGATGGCGGTGGCCACGCCGTCTTCATAGCGCAGGGTGACCTGGCTCTTCGCGTCCGGGCGCAGCCACGGCAGCGGCGAGTTCTTCTTCTTGCGAACCTTGGCCTGCTGCTCCACCAGGCGGTGCGAGTAGTAGATCGCCGCCGGCATGAAATCCTTGGTCTCGTTGGTGGCGTAGCCGAACATCAGGCCCTGGTCGCCGGCGCCCTGTTCCTCGGGCTTCTTGCGATCCACGCCCTGGTTGATATCGGGCGACTGCTTGCCGATCAGGTTCAGCACGCCGCAGGTCTCGCCGTCGAAACCGACGTTGCTGGAGTCGTAGCCGATGTCCAGGATGACCTTGCGGGTCAGCGCCTCCAGGTCGATCCAGGCGCTGGTGGTGACTTCGCCCGCGACGATGGCTACGCCAGTCTTCACCAGGGTTTCGCAGGCCACGCGGGCGCGCTTGTCCTGGGTCAGGATCGCGTCCAGCACGGCGTCGGAGATCTGGTCGGCGACCTTGTCCGGATGGCCTTCGGAGACCGATTCGGAGGTGAAGAGGTAGTTGCTCATCGCGGCTTATATCCTTCTTTACGGATAAAGAGATGGAAAGGGGAATTGCGCATCATACACGCACTAGCCCGGGGTTTCACTGCCCAGTCTGGCATGCCCACGTGACGGGTTCAGGCGGGGTGCGACAAATGGACGTCCAAACGAGGCGGGACCGGCCATCAGCGGGCGGCCAGCGGATGGTCATGGATGAAGCGCAATACGTCATCCAGCGTGGGCGCTTCCGTCCGGAATGGCCGCGACAGGGCAAAGACCAGCGCGTTGTGGCTGACCCCTGGATACAAGTGCAAGGTCACGTCCTCATGCTGGGCCTGCAGCGCGTGCGCCAGCGATTCGGCATTCGAGGGCTGCACCTCGTGGTCGGCCAAGCCTTGCAACAGCAGCATCGGCGGTTCGGCGCCGTGCACGAAGCGCACCGGCTGTGCGCGCGCTTGCGATGCCGCGTCACGGCCGAACATGCCAAGCATGTCCTGCTCGTTGGCGGGAATCGGCATGAAGTCGTAGCAGCCGGCCAAGCCGATAAAGCCGGCCAATGCGTCCGGTCGCAATCCGTAAGGCATCAGCCATGACGGATCGGTAGCCAGCAGGGCGCCGATCTGCCCGCCGGCGGAATGGCCCATGACGAAGATGTCGTTTGGCGCAGCGCCCAATTCTTGCGCGTGCTGGTGCGCCCATGCCACCGCGCGTGCGGCGTCTTGCATGAAACCATCCATCTTCACTTGCGGATATTTGCGGTAATCCGGAATCACCGTCACCACGCCGTGCGCAGCCAGTGCGGTACCCGCGAAGCGGTACCATGCACGCACCCCGCGTACCCAGCTGCCGCCATAGAAGAACACCACGAGCGGCGCCCGTGTGGCGTCGGCAGGGCGATAGACATCCAGCTTCAGGCCATGCATCGCATCGAAGACGACGCTGCGCTGTGTTTCGATGCCCGCGCGCCGGTCGGTCGCATTCAAACCTGCAAACAAAGTGCCTTCGCAGCCGCTCAGCAGCCATGCCGTGCACAGTAACAACCATGTTCGGCACAACATGCCCGGAGAAGAATGCGCGGAGGGTGAAGGCATCATGGCATTGCTATGGAAGTCATTTGCCGATAATGCCCGTTTCAATGCCGCAAAGGTTTGCGAGGCGAAGGGGATTGTCACCTTTCTGGTCCATGCGCACGCGACAAAGAGCGGGGCCAACTTAGGGCAGCACCGATCAACTATCGCCGTCGTCACCTTGTATGCGCGCCTCGGTTTGCATCGACGATGAAGGCATGCGGTTGGCACGTCGAGACGGTGGGGTGACGAGCATCCTCTGGGCATGTCCAATTGCCTCCCACCGACGTGCCTTCGATGCGAAGCGTTTATTCAGGCGGCTGCGCGCCAGCTGTCCTGCAAGCTCTCGAAGTACGAGCGCGTCAGCCGTAGTTGTTCATGCATCGTCTCGGCGCGGTTAACCACGTCGCGGAACGCTGCATTTTGCGGCCGATCCTTCGCATACCAGCCCAGATGCTTGCGCGCGATGCGCACGCCGGCTTGCTCGCCATAGAACGCATGCAGATGGTCGAGGTGGCCGAGCAGGATGCTTGCGACGTCCAGTGGCGAGGGTTCGGCGAGCAGCTCGCCGGTAGCCAGGTAGTGCGCGATCTCGCGGAAAATCCACGGACGGCCTTGCGCGCCACGGCCAACCATCACCGCATCGGCGTGCGTTGCATCGAGTACGTGCTTGGCTTGCTGCGGCGTGGTGATGTCCCCATTGGCGAGCACGGGAATATGCACCGTGGCTTTCACCGCAGCGATGGTGTCGTATTCGGCTTCGCCTTCGTATCTATCGGCACGCGTGCGGCCGTGCACCGCCAGCGCCGCGATGCCGTTGTCCTGGGCAATGCGGGCAATGCTGAGTGCGTTCTTGTGCTGGCGATCCCAGCCGGTGCGGATTTTCAAAGTGACCGGCACGTTCACTGCGTCCACCACCGCTTTCACGATGCGCGCAACCAGTGGCTCGTCCTGCAGCAGTGCCGAACCGGACCACACGTTGCACACCTTCTTCGCCGGGCAGCCCATGTTGATATCGATGATCTGCGCACCGTTGGCGACGTTGAAGCGCGCCGCTTCGGCCAGCATGCCCGGGTCGTAGCCGGCAATCTGCACGCTCACGGGTTCGGGCTCGCCATCGTGGTCCATGCGCTTGAGCGATTTGCGCGTCTGCCACAGGCGTGGATCGGCGGTGGTCATTTCCGATACGGCCAATCCGGCGCCCAGCCGTTTGCATAGCAAGCGGAAAGGTTTGTCGGTGACGCCGGCCATAGGGGCAAGCACCACGGGCGGGTCGATGTGGTAGGGGCCGATTTGCATCCGGCTATTGTAGCGTTGAACCGCCAAAATGCCGGGGCATTGAGTCTCCCTGTGGGGATTTCATCCCGCTTACTTAGTGCGCCGGGATGCTCCGCAGCGCTTCCGGCGCATGCTTGTGTCTGAACAGGAACACGAAGAGCACCGCCACCGCCAGCGAATATGCGGCGAAGGTGAGCCAGATGCCGTGCCATTCCAGCGAATGATCGGGGCGGGTGAAATACGCATCGATCACCCACCCACTGATCGAACTGCCCAGCACGGCGCCGATGCCGTTGGTCATCAGCATGAACAGGCCCTGCGCGCTGGCGCGGATGGCCGGATCGCTCTGGCCTTCCACGAACAAGGAGCCGGAGATGTTGAAGAAGTCGAACGCCATGCCATAGACGATGCACGACAGCACGATCATCCATAGCCCGTCGCCTGGATTGCCGAACGCGAACAGGCCGAAGCGCAGCGTCCACGCCAGCATGCTGGTCAGCATCACTGTTTTGATGCCGAAGCGTTTCAGAAAGAACGGAATGGCGAGGATGAACAGCGTTTCGGACACCTGCGAAATCGACATGATGATGGCCGGATAGCGCACCGCGATCAGGTCCTTGTAAGCATCGACATGGGCGAAGTCGTGCAGGAAGGTGTCGCCGTAGGCATTGGTCAATTGCAACGCGGCGCCAAGCAGCATGGCGAAGATGAAGAAGATCGCCATCTTCGCCTGCTTGAACAGGGTGAACGACGTCAGGCCCAGCGCATCCAGCCACGAGCGATGATCTTGGCCGCGCAGGCGCGGCGGGCAAGGCGGAAGGGTGAACGCATAGATGCCAAGCAGCAGCGATGCGCCGGCGGCCACGTAGAACTGTCCCGTGGTGGTTTCCAGATGCAGCAGGCTCACCATCCACATGGCGGCGATGAACCCCACCGTACCCCACACGCGGATCGGCGGATACACGCGCACTACGTCCGTGCCGTCGCGTTTCAGCGCGTTGTACGCCACCGTGATGGCCAGCGAGATGGTGGGCATGTAGCACATCATGTTCAGCAGCATCACCCAGAACAGCGTGCCGGGGTCGTTGATCTGCGGCACGATGCATAGCACGGCCGCGCCCGCCAGATGCATGCAGCCATACAGGCGCTCGGCACGGATCCATTTATCCGCCACCACCCCCAGGATCGACGGCATGAACAGTGAGGCCAGGCCCATGGTTGAGAAAATCGCGCCGAATTGGGTGCCGGACCAATGCCTGTTCTGAAACCAATAGGCTCCGATGGTGATCAGCCATGCGCCCCAGATGAAGTACTGCAGGAAATTCATCGCGATGAGTCGCAGCTTCAGGCTCATGGGCTGGTTTCCCGCATGGCGTTGGTTTTCCCCTGGGTAACGTGTCGTTATGTGCATGCATGCAAGGACGCTTGTGCCCCTTGCTCGTCATTCCGGCGAAGGCCGGAATCCAGTTCCAATACATCATGCACAGCACTCGATATAAGGTTCGGAGCGCTTCGCGCAACGTACTTGACTGGATTCCGACCTTCGCCGGAGTGAGGCGTTTGGCTTTCGGGCTATGCCCGGATTTTCGGCAGCGTAAGGGAAGCCAGACCCGGCCAGCAAGGTTCGCCGCCGCACGCCACAGCGCTACACTGCGCCGACTTATCCGGAGCGGTCCCATGAGCCTGTTCATCACCATCGCGATCGTCCAGATCATTGCCCTGATGAGCCCGGGGCCGGATTTTTTCTTCGTCTCGCAGACGGCAGTCAGCCGCTCGCGGCATGAGGCGATGGCTGGCGTGGCGGGTATCACGCTTGGCGTGGCGATGTGGGCGGCGCTGGCGCTGCTGGGTCTGCAATTGCTGTTGCACAAGCTGATCTGGCTGGAGCGCCTGATTACCATCGGCGGCGGCCTGTATCTGTGCTGGATGGGTCTGAGGATGCTGCGTGGCGCTTTGGCCAAACCAGCGCAAACGCAGGGGGAGCCGGTACAGGTGTTTGCCGGCGCGTGGCGTTCGCTGCGCAATGGTTTGTTCACCAATCTCGCCAACCCGAAAGTGGTGATCTATTTCGGCAGCATTTTTTCGGCATTCGTGGGCGAGGGCGTTTCGTCGACGGCGCGCTGGGGCTTGTGGGCGATGGTGGTGGCCGAAACGTTTCTGTGGTTTTCGTTCGTAGCCGGCTGCTTTGCGTTGCCGGTCATGCGCCGCGGCTATCTGCGCATCAGCCGTTGGATTGATGGCTGTGCCGGCGCGGTGTTCATGCTATTTGGGCTGCACCTGATTTTCTCGCGCCGCGCGGCGTAGCCTGCACGGCCGTCATTCACGTTTTCGCAGGCATGGCGGTCATGGGATCACAGCACTTGCTGCACCCTTTCGCGAAGCACGGGTAACAGCTCCATCTCAAACCACGGATTGCGCTTCAGCCATGCCTGGTTGCGAGGGCTTGGATGCGGCAGTGGCAGCACGCCATGCGCAAGATGCTCGCGCCAGGAGAGCATCGTTGCGGTGAGTGAAGCACCGCGCTGATCCCCGAGCAGGCCAGCTTGCGCGTATTGACCGATGGCCAGTGTCAGTTGCACGTGCCTCAGCAACGGCAGCAGGCGCGGATGCCACGTCGGTGCGCATTCGGGCCGGGGTGGCAAATCGCCGCTGCGTCCGCTGCCGGGAAAACAAAAACCCATCGGCACGATGGCGATACGTTGTGCGTCGTAGAACGTTTCTCGATCGATCCCCAGCCAGTTGCGCAGCCGATCGCCGCTGACGTCGTTGAACGGAATGCCGGTCGCATGGACTTTACGACCTGGCGCCTGGCTCACGATCAACAAGCGTGACGACGTGCTGGCTTGCAGGACGGGCCGCGGGCCATCCTGCAGATATGTAGCGCATAACTGGCATGCGCTGATCTCGGTGAGCAACGCGGTAAGTGATTCTGCACGCTTGGTCATGGCAGCAGCTTGCCCGGATTCAAAATGCCATCCGGATCGAAGGCGGCTTTCACATGGCGCATGAGATTGAGCGTGGCGGGTTCCAGCGCCAGTGGCATGAATTGGCGTTTCACCAGTCCAATGCCGTGTTCGCCGGATAGCGTGCCCTGCAGCGAGATCACCAGCGCAAACACCTCGGCCAAACAGGCGTGTGCGCGTTCGCGTTCCGCCTCGTCGCGCGGCAGCAGGTTCACATGCAGGTTGCCATTGCCGGCGTGGCCGAAGGTAACGATCAACACCTCGTGCTTGAGCGAGAGTTGGCGGACACCATTGACCAATTCGGGCAGGCGGCTGACCGGCACGACCACGTCTTCGTTGATCTTGTTGGGTGAAATAGTCCGTTGCGCGGGCGACAGGGCTTTGCGTGCGGACCATAGTGCGTGGGTTTCTTCCGTGGTTTGTGCGATGTGGAGCGTTTCCAGGCCTTCGCCTTGCGCTGCGCGCGATACCGCGTCGATGGCGGAAGGCAGCGTGTCGGGTTCGCCATCCACTTCGATCATCAACATCGCGCCGGCGAGAGGCACGTCGTTGCCACCATGGTCGTGCGCGAGTTTCAGCGCGACGTCATCGATGAATTCCAGCGCGCACGGCGTAACCGGTTGCGCCATGATGCGTGCCACCGCATGCGCGGCGCTGCTTACGTCGCGATAGGTCGCACGCAGCGTGCGCAGGCCAGAGGGCTTTGGCGTGAGCTTGAGCGTCGCTTCGGTGATCAGTGCGAGCGTGCCCTCCGAGCCGATCAGCAGGCGGGTGAGGTCATAACCCGTCGCACCTTTGCTGGTGTAGGTGCCGCAGCGGAAGCTTTCGCCGGTGCCGGCGACCGCGTGCAGGCCAAGCGTGTTTTCGCGCGGGCTGCCGTATTTCACCGTGCGCGGCCCCGCCGAATTGCAGGCGAGATTGCCGCCGATGCTGCACCACGGCGAGGAGGTTGGATCGGGCGGCCAGAAGAACCCATGCGGCGCGAGTGCACGTTGCAGATCGCCGTTCAATACACCGGGTTCGACGATGGCGAGGCGATTGTCGGGATCGATGCGCAGGATGCGATTCATTCGCTCGAAGCTCACCACCACGCCACCGTCCACCGGTACGGTGGCGCCGGTGGTGTTGGTGCCGCGGCCGCGTGCAGTCACCGGTACATGATGTTCGCGGCAGGCACGGACCAGTGCTTCGATTTGCGCATGTTCCTGCGCGAACGCCACGGCATCGGGCAAGGCGTTGCGGCGGGAGTTGTCGTAGGCGTACGCGATGCGTTCGGCCTCGCGTGTGGAACAGGCGTCGGGGCCGAAGATGGCATGCAAGGCGTCCAATACAGGGGCGGGAAGTGTCATGGCCTTATTCCCTCCAGTGCTGCACTTTCTTCATCGAAGCACCATCTTGCCCGGTATTCATGCCGACGTGGGCCGGCACGAGGGGATGCTGCACGTCGACGCGCTTGATCATTCGGCTTCGAACGCGCTGCGCAGCCATTGCATCTTTGCGCCATCAACCGGTCCGTCGTACGCCACTACATCAAACCGGCAAACTCGCTGCGCATATTTTGGATTCGCGGCAAGCCACAACTGTGCAGTCTGCACCAGCTTGGCCTGCTTGGCCGCGGTGACGGACATGGCGGCGTCGCCGAAGCCGGCGCGAATGCGATGGCGCACTTCCACGAATACCACGGCATCGCCATCGCGCATCACCAGATCCAGTTCACCGTAGCGCGTGGTGTAGTTGCGAGCGAGCAGTATCAGTCCTGCGCGCTCAAGTTCCTTGCATGCGCGTTGTTCGAACGCGCTTCCCGCTGCACGCATCAGCCACCGTTCGGTTGCGTGGCCGGCATCGGCGCACTGCCCGCAGGCGCAGGCGCGCTGCTGGCCGGGGCGGGCCCGCCAGGCGTGTTGTCGAGCTGCAGGCTGCCATTGCTCGGGCGCGCCACGCCGTCCTGGAACTTCAACCAGGTCAGTACGCGCTTCACATTGCCGAATGTGTCGATCGCCAACTGACCCGTGGCACCCGGCAGATAACTGCCCGGGTGGCTGCGCAGCCAGTCGAGATAGGGCACCAGGTTCCATGCATCCATGCCGAAGGCGAACAGCTGGGCCGTACCGCTGCGCGCAGCGGGCAATTGGCCGGCGACGTCCTGATAGTTGGGCAGGCCCGTCTGCGCATCGAACAGCCACGGTGCGTCGCAAAATTCCACGCCTTCCAGGTCACGATCGGCGGTGGGATTGTCGCTGCCGCCATAGATGTGCGAGGTGGCGAACACCGGCAGGCTGATGCGCTGTACACGCAGTTGCGGCAGCAGCAGGCGTGCCTGCTCGGTGCGCATGCTGATGAAGATGCCCGCATCGGTGCCGGCGCTGCCGGCATTCAGGGCGTTGATGGCATCGCCGTAATTCACGCCGCTCGCCGGCAGTTGCGCATTGCCGGCGATCTGGCCGCCCTTGGCTTCCAGCTCCGCTTTGAACGCCGCGGCGGCGCGCTTGGCAAAATCGTCGCCGGAAATAAGCACGTAGGCGTTATGCAATCCGCGCTCGATCATGCGATCGGCGGCCTGCGCACCTTCGTCTTCGGGCATCAACGCAAATTCGCTCGCGGTACTGGAGAGCTTGCTGTTTTCCACATGATTGAGCGCGAGCACCGGGACGGGCAGCGAAGACTGGCCGAGCACGGCGGTTACTTCCGTTCGCAACAACGGCCCGACCACCATTTGCGCACCGTCGCTCACGGCTTGGTTGTAAGCCTTGATGGCAGACGCGGCATTGCCGCCGCTGTCGTACACGCGCACCGCGGCGCGGGGCGCGTGCGTGTCCGACGACTGGAAATACGCGGCGAAAAAGCCTTCGCGAATGGCCGCGCTGATCGGCGCCAGGCCATCGTTGCCGGGGAGTAGCAGCGCGACGTGCGCCGGCATCTTGTAGCCCTCCCGCACGCTCGCGCCATTGCCGGCCACCAGCGTGCCCACGGCTTGCTGCAGATCCGGTTGCGCCTGCGCCACGGTGACGCCGAGACGGCCAAGCGCTTCGTTCACCCACGGCAGCATGCGGTCACCCGACTGCATGGCTGCTGCGCGTTGCTTGAGCGGTTGCACGCCAAGCTTGGTCAGCAACGTCAGTGCTTGATCGCGGTTCTGCGCGCGATCGGCGCCCTGCAGCGTGCTATCCAGTTGAATGCGATTGACCGCCGCACCCCACAGGTCGCCGGTGCCGGCCAGGGCATCCGCGCGCAGGATCAGCAGGCGCGGACGCAGGTTCGGCGGCACGCTCAGATCCGGTTGCGTGGTGAGGTTCAGCGCCGTTGCCGCATCGTGCTGATGCAGCGCGATTTCCGCGCGCAGCAGGTCCAGGCGCACGGGCTCGTCATTGCTGAGTTTGTCGCGGCGAATGCCGACCACGATCGGCGTGGCGCGATCGAGCGCGTTCTCTTCGCGGTATGCCTCCGCCGCCAACAGCTTGTAATGGTCTGCGCGATCGGGCGCCTGCGCGGCGAGCGTCAAATAGGCTTGTGCGGCCTGCTCGAACTGCCCCTGGTTGGCAAGATTGGCGGCGCTTTGCGCGGCGGCGACCTCGGCTGGCGAGCGCGGTACCACGGACGGCACGCAGGCGCTCAGCAGCAGCGAAAACAGCAGTCCTGACGCGACAAGACGACTCGGGCGCATGGGGTTCCTTCTGTCCTGGGGAGCATCGCCGTTGGCAATTGCGCGATCATAGCCGATCGCATCATGGCCTCGCCGCGAAGGGTTCCGGAAAAATGTCTAGCAATCAGAAGGGCTGCCTGTGGGTAGTGGCGACGCCGATCGGCCATCGTGACGACATCTCCGCGCGCGCCATCGAGACCTTGCGCAGCGTCGCCGTGATTGCTGCGGAGGACACCCGGCATAGCCGCCCGATGCTGCTGCAACACAATATCGGCACGCCGCTGCTGGCCCTGCACGAACATAACGAGCGCGAAGCGGTGGCCGCCATCGTACGGCGGCTGGAGCAGGGTGAATCGGTGGCATTGATTTCGGATGCCGGCACGCCGCTGATCAGCGATCCGGGCTTTCGCCTGGTGCGTGCGGCGCGCGAGACCGGTATTCGCTGCATACCGGTGCCCGGTGCGTGCGCGGCGATCGCGGCGCTGTCCGTCGCGGGATTGCCGAGCGACCGCTTCGTGTTCGAAGGTTTTCTTCCGCCCAAGTCGGCCGCGCGCCGTAGCCGGCTGGAAGAACTTGCGAGTGATCCGCGCACGTTGATTTTTTACGAATCCTCGCATCGCATTGCCGAGAGCGTGGCCGATATGCGCGACGTGTTCGGCGCGCAGCGCGAAGCGGTGCTGGCGCGTGAACTCACCAAGATGTTCGAGACCGTGATCGGCGAACCGTTGAGCGCACTGGCGGACCGTGTAGTGAGCGATCCCAATCAACAGCGCGGCGAATGCGTGATTCTCGTCGCCGGCCGCGGCGAGGAGACGGATGCGCGGCTAGCCGAAGGCCAGCGGGTGTTCGCGATCTTGCGCGAGGAACTGCCGCCATCGCGAGCGGCGAAGCTTGCGTCAGCCATAACGGGCGCGCCGCGCAAACAGCTCTATCAGGAATAGCGCAAGCCACCATGCACGTCGCCGCGTAAGCAGGGATGAGAATCGCGGCTTTTCAGTCCCTTCATGCGGGGATTTGTCATCCCAGCCTGCGTACTCGTGGATTCCTCCAGCTACAATGGACGCCGGAGTCGGCCGGACAGTCGCGTCGCGCCTTGTGCGCGTCGAGGAAAGTCCGGGCTCCACAGGGCAGAGTGCCAGGTAACTCCTGGGCGGCGCGAGCTGACGGCCAGTGCAACAGAAAGCAAACCGCCGATGGCCTGCAAGGGCACAGGTAAGGGTGAAAGGGTGCGGTAAGAGCGCACCGCGCGCGGGGCCAACGCCGCGTGGCACGGTAAACCCCACTCGGAGCAAGACCAAATAGGGGAACGATAACGCGGCCCGCGTTGTTCCCGGGTAGGTTGCTGGAGCCAGGTGGCGACGCCTGGCCGAGAGGAATGACTGTCGCGCCGCAAGGCGTACAGAACCCGGCTTACAGGCCGACTCCACCTCATGCAGGACTTAAGTGAAGAGTGGCGAGAAGTGGGAAGGGCCCGTGCCGGCTTTCCTCTCACTTCGCGCCGCTCTTTACTTACTTTCGTTTTCCAAAAAAACCATACCGATCAAGGCTCTTGCGAGCCTTCCTAGAAATCACTGGAAATTTCGCTAGAACTTCGCCTTTCTCCTTGATTCACAAGCAAAATTTTCTTGACAGTCTCAAGGGGCGAGACTATCGTGGGACCCTGTGTGAAATCGTGGGATTTCGTGGGAGTTCCTGAGCGTCGTGTTCCAGGGCGAAACCGCCATTACCGTCGATGACAAGGGCCGCCTGGCTATCCCGACCGCGTATCGGGAGCTGGTCACGGGTGCCTGCGCCAATCGGCTGGTGATCACCTACAACCCGTTCGAGTCGGGCTGCCTATGGCTGTTCCCGCACGCCGAGTGGGAGAAGGTGCGCGACCAGGTGAATGCCCTGCCGAACGTGAAGGCCGTGCACCGCGCCCTGCAGATGAAGCTGGTCGGCGCGGCCGCGATGGTGGAGCCCGATGGCGCGATGCGCATCCTGCTGCCGGCCAGCCAGCGCGCGGCGGCGGGCATCGAGAAAAAGGCGGTCCTGCTGGGCATGGGCAACAAGTTCGAGCTGTGGAGCGAACAGGCCCACCTGGCCAAGATCCGCCAGACCATCGGCGAAGACGAAATCACCAACGACATGGCCGCGCTGCAGCTCTGAGTGCGGCGAGCGGATTTGCGGGCGGGTTTACGGGACGGGAGGTGCGGCATGGCCGAGTTGCGGCACATCCCGGTGATGCTGGACGAAGCGGTGGAGGGCCTTGCCGTGCAGGCAGGTGGGCGTTACCTGGATGGCACGTTCGGACGCGGCGGTCACGCGCGCGCCGTGCTGTCGCGCCTCGGTCCCGGCGGCCGGCTGCTGCTGCTGGACCGTGATCCCGTCGCCATCGCCGCGGCATGCGACGCGTTCGCCGCCGAGCCGCGCGTGTCGATCCGCCACGCCAACTTCGCCAGCCTCGCCGAATGGGACGAGACTGCCGCCGGCCTGGACGGCGTGTTGCTGGATCTGGGCGTGTCCTCGCCGCAGCTCGACGAGGCTGCACGCGGTTTCAGCTTCATGGCCGACGCGCCGCTGGACATGCGCATGGACACCAGCCAGGGCGAGAGCGCGGCGGACTTCCTTGCCCATGCCTCCGAGCGCGAGATCGCCGACGTGCTGTGGCAGTACGGCGAGGAGCGTTTCAGCCGCAAGATCGCCCGCGCGGTCGTGGAGCGCCGCGCGGAAAGCCCGTTCACCCGCACCGGCGAGCTGGCTGCGCTGATCGAGCGCGTGGTGGGCCGGCGCGAGCCGGGCAAGCACCCGGCCACGCGCAGCTTCCAGGCGCTGCGCATTCGCGTGAACGGCGAGCTGGATTCGGTGCGGCGCGGGCTGGATGCCGCGCTGGCGCGCCTGAGACCTGGCGGTCGGCTTG
>NZ_DAIOEU010000072.1:0-21589 GCF_036746095.1 Dyella sp. | reverse complement strand
TGAATCGTCTTCAGTCGGGGCTCTTCGCATGATCGAATTTCCCCGGACAGCAGTGAGCTTTCGCTGGAATGACGTCGTTTTTAGGTTTCCCGCAAGAACGGCGAAAAATTTCCCCGGACAGCAGTGCGCTTTCGCGGGAATGACGGCCGTTTGAGACGTTAGAGAGTAGGTGCCATCCGTCACACGCTGCGCCGGCTGCGCCGGTACTGATCGAACAACACGGCGAGCAGCAGAATGCCGCCGCGGATCAGGTATTGATAGAACGTCGGCACGTTCATCAGGCTCATCACGTTCTGCACCGCGCCCATGATCAGCACGCCCACCAGCACGCCGGAAATCGTCGCCACGCCGCCGGTAAGCGATACGCCGCCGAGCACGCAGGCGGAAATTACGCCGAGTTCCAGGCCCACCGACGTTTTCGGATCGCCCAGGCTCATGCGCGAGGCGAGCATCACGCCAGCGAAGCCGGTCACCAGGCCTTGCAGCACGAACACCATGATCTTGATGCGCGTCACCGGCAAACCGGCGAGCAGCGCCGCTTCGCTGTTGCCGCCCACTGCCAGCACATGCTTGCCGAACACGGTCTTGTTCAACAGGAAACCGAACACGACGAAGCCGACGATGTTGCTCCAGATCGGATACGAAATGCCGAGGAAGGAGTCGCTGCCAAGGGCAAAGAAGCTTTCCTGCGAAATCATCACCGCATCGCCGTTGGACGTGATATAGGCGAGGCCGCGCACCGCCTCCATCATGGCCAGCGTGGCGATCAGCGAGTTGATCCTGAAGCGCGCAACCAGCACGCCGTTGACCAGTCCCACCGCACCTCCGGCCAGGATGCCGGCGGCAACGCCCAGCGCCACGCTATGCGTCTGCGTGATGACGGTGGCAGCCACCACGCCGGCAAACGCCACGATGGATGCGACCGACAGGTCGACCTCGCCCAGCGCCAGCACGAGCATCATGGTGACGGCAATCGAACCGATCAGCGTGACGGAAAGCAGCAGGCCCTGGATGTTACGCGTGGTGAGGAAATCCGGCACCGTCGCCGACAACACCACGAACAACACGACGAAGGCCACCACGATGCCCGACTTGTTGAGCATGTTCCATGCGCGCACGCGCATCGGCACAGCGGGCGGCAGGGACGCCTGGGTGCTGGACGGGGTTTCCTCGGGTTGCATGGTTTGGCTCATCTTTGGCTCATCTGAAGTGCGTCAGCGCGGCAGCGCCATCTTGATCAATTCGCCGGGCGTCGCCTCGGTCTTCGGTACGTCGCCCACGATGCGCCCTTCGCGCATCACGATGATGCGGTCGGCGACGCCGATCACTTCCGCAAGATCGCTCGACACCATCAGCACGCTGCGCCCCGCTTCGGCCAACTCGTAGAGCAGATGGTAGATCTCGGCGCGTGCACCGACGTCGATGCCGCGTGTGGGCTCGTCCATCAGGAACACTTCGATGCGCTCGGCCAGCCAGCGCGACAAGATCACCTTCTGCTGGTTGCCGCCGGACAGCGTGCCGATGGCGGTGTCGCCGTTGCGGGTCTTGATGGCGAGCTTGCGGATGTAGTCCTGCGTCAACGCACGCTCGCGCCTGGCGTCGAGCAGAAATCCGCCGCGGCAGAAATGGCGGCGCGCGCTGAGGTTGAGGTTGTCGGCCACCGAGGCGATCGCGACGATGCCTTCTTTCTTGCGGTCTTCCGGGCAGAGCGCGATGCCGGCGCGCACGGCATCGCGCGGGCTGCGGAAGTTGACACGCTTGCCGGCGAGTTCGACGTGACCTTCGCCGGCGCGCGTTGCGCCGTAGATCAACTTCATCAACTCCGACCGGCCGGCACCGACCAGGCCGAAGAAGCCGACGATTTCGCCGCGCCGTGCAGTGAAGGATGCGGGTTCGGCGAGGCCAGGCCCCATCAATCCCTTGGCTTCGAGCAGCACCTCGCCGGCAGCACGCGGGCGATAGCCGTAGACGTCGGCGATCGGCCGGCCCACCATCGCGGTGATCAGTGCATGGCGATTGACGTTGGCCATCGATTCGAACGTCTGGATATGCTTGCCATCGCGAAATACCGTGACGCGGTCGCATAGCGCATCCACTTCTTCCATGCGGTGGGTGACGTAGATGATCGCGCGCCCGTCATTGCGCAACGCCTTGATGATGCGAAACAGGTTCTCGGTTTCGCGTGCGGAGAGTGAACTGGTAGGTTCATCGAAAGCGATCACGCGCGCATCGCGCATCAGCGCCTTGCCGATCTCGATCATCTGGCGCTGGCCGATGGAGAGATGTTTCACCGGCGTGCGTGGATCGACGTGTTCGCCGAGCCGCTTGAGTTCGCTCACGGCGCGCGCGATCAATGCGCGCTTGTCGACGACGCCGAGGCGGTGAGGCAGCTGGCCGAGCATCAGGTTGTCGGCGACCGTCAACTCGGGCACCAGGTGCAGTTCCTGGTAGATGATGGCGATGCCGGCGTCGATCGCTGCGCGTGTGTTGGTGAAAACGTGGGTGACGCCATTCAAGCTCAGCGTGCCGCCCTGCGGATGGTTGACGCCGGATAGCACTTTCAACAGCGTGGATTTGCCGGCGCCGTTTTCGCCCATCAGGCCGTGTACTTCGCCGGCGCGCACTTGCAGCGATACGCCATCGAGCGCGCGCACGCCGGGGAAGCTCATGGTGATGCCGTCGAGTTCCAGGTAGGCGGGGTGAGCTGGTTGGATGGCTGCGGTTGCGTGCGTCATGGGATCAATGTTGTGTATTTGCTCTACCAAAAGGCCTCAGGTTTGCAAGGAGCGGGCTCTTGCCTCACCGTCATTCCGGCGAAGGCCGGAATCCAGTAGAAACACGTTGTGCGCAGCACTCAACATAAATGGTTTTGTGTGCTTCGCACGTCATATTTGAACTGGATTCCGGCCTTCGCCGGAATGACGAGCGTCAGGTTTGCGGCGAGGTTCAAATACCCAGCTCCTGCCGCACCTTCTGCCAATTGTCACGCGTCATCAACGCCCCCGCCGTCTGCGTATCCGCTGGCGGCTCTTTCCCGGTGCGAATCCAATCGACCAGGTTCTGCGCGCTATCCCGGCCATGATTGGTCGAACTCACCGCAATGGTGCCGTAAAACCCGGTGGGTTCTTTCTTCTGGAACTCCGCAAACGCTTCGCCGGCGCCGTTGATGCCCACGCCGATCACGTCCTCGGCCGGTATGTGCAACTGCTCCGTCGCACGCACGGCGCCGAGCACGGTTTCTTCGTTGAGTGCGTAAATCACCCACTTCTTGATATCCGGATGCTGCGCAAGCACCGGTGATGCCGCGTTGAAGCCACCCTCGTCATCGGTCGTCCGTTGCGGCGCGTCGAAGATGTTTTCCTTCTTGAAGCCGCTGGCCAGCAGCGTCTCGGTGGCGCCATCGGTGCGCTGCTTGGCGGTCGGCAGCTGGTCGTCGGTGATGCGCAGCGCGCCTACTTCTTCCGGTTTCCAGCCGCGCCGTTTCATTTCATCGGCGATGGCCTGGCCGACCTGGTTGCCGATCTTGATGGACGACATGCCCAAGTGCGGCACCCCTTCGAGCGGTTTGCCGGTGCCGTCGACCAAGCGGTCGTCCACCGTGACGAACTTCATGTCGTATTGCTTGGCATGGGCGCGAATCGCCGGCCCCAGGCGCACGTCAGGCGCGCAGATCACGAAGCCCTGCGCGCCTTGGGCGCCGAGGTTGTCGATGGCGGCAAGCACTTTCTCGCCATCCGGCGTGCCGATACTCACCACCGAGAAGCCTTCCTTCTTGCCAAGTTCGGTGGCGGCTTTCTCTTCGTTGATGAACCATGCCTGCTCCGGCATTTTCACCAGGAAGCCGATCTTGATGGGTGCATCGGCGTGATGGCACGCGCCGATGCCGAGACAGGCCATGGCCATAAGCATGGCGCGGAAAGCGTGGCGATGGATCTTGCGGCTCATGTTGCAGTCTCCCCAGACATAACGATAGCGATGGCGGTCAGTGGCCGAACGCTTCCACGCCGATGTGTTTTCCCAGCAGGAAGGCATCGGCGACCAGGCGCAGCGGACGCACGTCGACGTCGTCGATGCGGTGCGCGATCAGCGAATGGAAGCGCTCGTACAGCGCCGGATATTCGCGCTCGGCGCCGAGTTCCACCGGCTTGCCGGCAATCACCAGGCGCTTGCCGCCTTCGCTGAGCGCGAGCAGGCCGTCGGTGGTGTCGACATCGATTTCCCATTGTTCGACCGGGCCATGGCGCCAGTCGAACTCCGCGCGCACCGGTACGCCGTCGGCATCGATGCAATCCAGCTCGGCGGCGATCGGCGTGGCGCAATCGCTGGGAATATGCAGCGCGGCATCGCGCAGCAGCACGTCTCGGGGCAGGATTTCCGTGACGATGGACAAGGCATTGATGCCCGGATCGAACACGCCCAGGCCACCCGGTTCCCAGATCCATTGCTGGCCCGGATGCCAGCGGCGCACGTCTTCTTTCCAGCGTACGTGCACGGAACGCAAGGTACGGTTGGCGAGCCAGGCGCGTGCCGGCTCGACCGCGCTGCCGTAGCGCGAATGCCAGGTGGCGAACAGCGTGCGGCCTTGCTTATGCGCGAGCGCACGCAGCGCTTCCACTTCGCTCACACCCGCGCCGGGCGGCTTTTCCAGCATCACGTGCTTGCCCGCGAGCAATGCGGCGCGTGCCTGTTCGTAACGTACCTGCGGCGGTGCGCACAGCGACACGGCGTCCAGCGCCGGCTCGGCGGCGAGCAGCGCATCGATATCCGGGTAGTTGCGCACGTGCTCGACCTGCGCGTTGCGGCTGGCAGCCGCAACGAGGCGGAAGCCCGGGTTTGCCGCGATGGCGGGCAGATGCTGGTCACGGGCGATCTTGCCGACGCCGACGATACCTACGGTGTAGCACGCGTTCTGTTCTGTCATTTACTTACCCCAATGCAAGACGAGCGGATCAAGCCTGCGAGCGATGGCGATCAGCTCGGCACGCGTGTCCGGGTGCATCATGGGCAGCGGATGGCGTGGCCGTTCGCAGGCAATCACGCCACCTTCCTTCATTAGCGCCTTGCAGGCAAGCATGCCGGCCTGGCGGTTTTCGTGGTTGATCAGCGGCAGCCACTTTTGATATTGCGCGAACGCGTCGTCATGGCGGCCTTCGCGGTGCGCCTCGATGATCGGGCGGATGCCATCGGGATAGCCGCCGCCGGTCATCGAGCCGGTGGCGCCGGCATTCAAATCCGCGAGCAGGGTGATCGCCTCCTCGCCGTCCCATGGACCTTCCACCGCATCTCCCGCGAGGCGCAGCATTTCACGCAGCTTGTTGGCGGCGCCGGGTGTTTCGATCTTGAAGTAGGCCACGTGCTCGATCTCACGCGCCATGCGTGCCAGGAACGCGGCGGAGAGCGGCGTGCCGCTGGCTGGCGCATCCTGGATCATGATCGGGATATTGATGGCGTCGGAAACGCGTGCGTAGAAGTCGTAGATCTGCAGCTCCGGCACGCGGAAGGTGGCGCCGTGATAAGGCGGCATCAGCATCACCATCGCCGCGCCCTGTTCCTGCGCGCGTTTGCTGCGCGCGGCGCTGATGCTGGTGCCGTAGTGGGTGGTGGTGACGATCACCGGCACGCGGCCGGCGACGTGTTCGAGCACGGTGCGCGTGATGAGCTCGCGCTCGTCGTCGGAAAGGGAGAACTGTTCGGAGAAGTTGGCCAGGATGCACAGGCCGTCGGAACCGGCGTCGATCATGAAATCGACGGCGCGCTTCTGGCTGGACAGGTCCAGTTCGCCGGTTTCGGTGAAGGTGGTGGGCACGACGGGGAAGATGCCGCGGTAGCGGGGTGTGCGGCGGGTATTTGTTGATTCAGTCATCCTGTTTCCTTCATGTCTTGCAGCCAACCTCATGACGGCCGTGGGGGAGGGCAAACGTCATGGACATATACATATGCCGCTAGGGTTTGTTCGCAGCTTCCGGCTTGCCGGCAAACCGCCGCCGCAAGCCCAACGGATTGCCATCACGCACCGCCTCCGGCAACAGTTCATCCGCAAAATTCTGATAACACACGGGCCGCAGGAAACGCTCGATCGCCGCCGTGCCTACCGAGGTGCTGCGCCCATCCGACGTGGCGGGAAACGGCCCACCATGCACGATCGCGTCGCACACTTCCACGCCGGTGGGAAAACCGTTCGCCAGCACACGCCCGGCCTTGCGTTCGATCAATGGCAGCAGCGAGCGCGCGAGTTCGGCATCGCTCGGTTCCATATGCAGCGTGATGGTGAGCTGCCCTTCGAGCTTGCGCAGCACGGTGCGCAGTTCGGCTACATCCGCGCATTCCACCAACACACTGCTGGGGCCGAACACTTCGTCCCCCAGCGAGAGGTCGGCGAGCAGATCGCTCGCGCGCACGCGCAGCAGTGCCGGCTGCGCGCGATCCGGTGCGCTGGCGCCACGTGCGAGTGTGGTCACCTGGGGATGCTGCGTGAGCTTTTCGATGCCGCGTTCGTACGCGCGCAAAATGCCGGATGTAAGCATCACGCCCGCCGGCGCGGCGCTGAATTCGCGCGCGGCGTGCGTGGCAAAAGCTTCGAAATCGGCGCCGGTCAAACCGATCATCAAACCCGGATTGGTACAGAACTGCCCGCAACCAAGCGTGGCCGACGCGGTGAACTCGCGAGCCAGTGCTTCTCCGCGCACGGCCAGCGCACCCGGCAGCAACAGGTTGGGATTCACGCTGCTCATTTCGGCGTAGACGGGAATCGGTTCGTGCCGCGCCGCCGCCAGTTTCACCAGCGCCAATCCACCCGCGCGCGATCCGGTAAAACCCACCGCGCGTATCGCCGGGTGTTGCACGAGCGCGCTGCCTGTTTCATGGCCCGCATCGAACAGCAACGCGAACACGCCGGCAGGCAAGCCCGACGCGGCCACCGCTTGCTGCAACGCGCGGCCGATCAATTCGGATGTGCCCGGATGCGCCGGATGCGCCTTCACTACCACCGGGCAACCTGCCGCGAGCGCGGATGCCGTATCGCCACCGGCCACCGAAAACGCCAGCGGGAAATTGCTCGCGCCGAACACCGCGACCGGCCCCACGCCGATACGCCAGAAGCGCAGGCTGCTGCGCGGCGGCTGGCGTTCGGGCAGGGCGGGTTCGATGCGCGCGTCCAGCGCGTCGCCGCTTCGCACGAGCGTGGCGAACATGCGCAATTGATTGGCCGTGCGAGCGCGCTCGCCTTCCAGACGCGCGCGGGGGAGGCCGGTTTCGGCCATGGCGCGTTCGATCAAGGCATCGCCGAGGGCTTCGATGCGGGTGGCGCAGTCATCCAGGAACTGCGCGCGTTTTTCCAGGGGCAGGGCGCGGTAAACGTCGAAGGCTTCATCGGCGAGTTCGCAGGCGCGGTCGACATCGGCGCTCGATGCGCTATGGAAGGTGGGTTGTGCGATGGGTGTGTTGGTGGCTGCATCGGAGGCGTGGAAGGCGGTGCCTGCGCCGCGTTGGGCTTGGCCTGCGATGAGCGATTCGCCGGTGAGGGAAGTCATGATGTTTTACCTGCGTGGCTGCAATGCGCCGAACTTGGGGATGTTGCGGCTGCGGGGAGTTCCAGGCTCGTCATTCCGGCGAAGGCCGGAATCCCGTCTTAATACGACGTGCGAAGCACACAAAACCTTATGTTGTGTGCTGCGCACGTCATTTTTCACTGGATTCCGGCCTTCGCCGGAATGACGAATGGGGGTTTGCGGCGAAGGGGATGCGTTCGAGTTCATGCAGTTCACGCACTCACCTCAATGCGAATGCCTCGGCACGCCGGCACCGCGCTTGCCCACCAGGAAATCCAGGTCGCAGCCTTCGTCCGCCTGCAACACGTGATCGATATAAAGCCGCGCGTAGCCGCCTTTGCCTTTTTGGTCCGCCACGCCCGGCGCAGCCGAAGGATCGATCTCACGCAAACGCCGCGCGAGTTCCTCGTCGCTGATATCTAGATGCAACCGTCCGGCCTCGCAATCCAGCTCGATCCAGTCGCCATTGCACACTGCCGCGAGCGGACCGCCTGCAGCCGCTTCGGGCGCCACGTGCAACACCACCGTGCCGTACGCGGTGCCGCTCATGCGCGCATCGGAAATGCGCACCATGTCCTTCACGCCTTGGCGCAGCAGCTTGGGCGGCAAACCCATGTTGCCGACTTCGGCCATGCCCGGGTAACCGCGCGGGCCGCAGTTTTTCATCACCAGGATGGAATCCTTGTCGACGTCGAGCGCTTCGTCGTTGATGGCGGCCTTATAGTGATCGAAGTTTTCGAACACCACGGCACGGCCGCGATGCTTGAGCAACTCCGGCGTCGCCGCCGAAGGCTTCAACACCGCGCCGTTCGGCGCAAGATTGCCGCGCAGGATGCAGATGCCGCCATCGGCAATCAGCGGATGGTCGAGCGGACGGATCACTTCGTCATCAAAAATCGGGGCTTCGCGCACGTTGTCCCAGATCGACTTGCCGTTGACCGTCAAGGCATCCGGATGCGGCAGGCGCTTGGCTTCGCCCAGCCGGCGCAATACAGCGGGCAAGCCGCCGGCGTAATAGAACTCCTCCATCAGGAAGCGTCCCGACGGCTGCAGGTCGACCAGGGTAGGAGTGTGGCGGCCGATGCGCGTCCAGTCTTCCAGTTCCAGCGGCACGCCGATGCGGCCCGCGATCGCTTTGAGATGGATCACCGCATTGGTCGAACCGCCGATCGCCGCATTGGTGGCGATCGCGTTTTCGAAGGCCTCGCGCGTGAGGATCTTCGACAGCGTCAAGTCTTCCAGCGCCATCTGCACGATGCGAATGCCCGACATGTGCGCGAGCACGTAGCGGCGCGCATCCACCGCGGGAATCGCCGCATTGTGCGGCAGCGATACGCCGAGCGATTCGGCCATGCAGGCCATCGTCGAGGCCGTGCCCATGGTGTTGCAGGTGCCGGCCGAGCGCGACATGCCTGCCTCGGCGGAAAGGAAATGATGCAAATCGATCTCGCCCGCCTTCAGCGCTTCATGCAAGCGCCACACGGCGGTGCCGGAGCCGATGTTCTTGCCTTCCAGCTTGCCGTTGAGCATGGGGCCGCCGGTGACCACGATCGCCGGCACGTCGGCGCTTGCCGCGCCCATCAATAAGGCCGGCGTGGTCTTGTCGCAGCCGCACATCAAGACCACCGCATCGATGGGGTTGCCGCGGATCGCTTCTTCCACGTCCATGGCGGCGAGGTTGCGCGTCAGCATCGCCGTGGGGCGCAGGTTTGATTCGCCGTTGGAAAACACCGGGAATTCCACCGGGAAACCGCCAGCTTCGTAAACGCCGCGCTTGACGTGCTCGGCCAGCTTGCGGAAGTGCGCGTTGCAGGGTGTGAGCTCCGACCACGTGTTGCAGATGCCGATGATCGGCCTGCCGTCGAACTCGTGATCGGGAATGCCCTGGTTCTTCATCCAGCTTCGATACATGAAGCCGTTCTTGTCCGTGGTGCCGAACCACTGGTGAGACCGCAACTTGGGTTTGTTAGCCGACATGGTCCGTAATGGGGGGTAGACGGGGCTCCTGCAGTCTAGGAACAAGGGCGATAACCTTCCAATAAGAAATTGGAACCCTCCTATATCCGGATCGATATCAGTGCCCAGCGATAGTAACGCTCGCGAAAACCTCAAATAGGCCGGGTTACCCCAGACTTGATCAGATATTTTGCTTGTTGTCGACGCGGGAAGGCTAATAAATGCGTGAAGCCAGTCCCCTCTCCCCTCCGGGGAGAGGGCCAGGGTGAGGGGCTGGGCTTGCGGGAAACCAACCGACGTGCGTGAGGTTTGGATTTTGAATCCCGCAAGGAGCTGACTTCCCGCGAGGTTCACCCCTCACCCCAACCCTCCCCGGAGGGGAGCGGGAGTTAAGGCAACACTGATCAAGCCTGGGATAACCCAACCTACACAGCCTGCTACCACGGCACCGTCCGCCCAAGATAATCCAGGTACTGCAACCCAGGTTTCCCACGCGCACCGAGCAAGGTGTTCACCACATTGGGAATGCTTTCCTCAACGGTCAACGGTGCATCCGCTCCGCCCATGTCCGTGCGAACCCAGCCCGGCGCCATCAACACCATCGCCCGCCCATCCCGGTGCCGCGCGGCAAAGCTCCGCATGAACGTGTTCAGCGCGGCCTTGCTGCCGCGATATACCTCGCGCATGCCGTTGGTATTGTTCGAGACGCTGCCTTGGCCGGACGACATCACGCCAACCATGCCGTCGTCGGCAACGAGCCCGTAGAGCGCTTCCACCACACGCATGGGACTCAGCGCATTGGTCACCATCACGCGGATGAATTCTTCGGTCGGCACCTCGCCGATCGTTTCTTGCGGATTGTTGGTCACCCCTGCATTGACGAACAGCATGTCGAAGGTTTTCCCGGCCAGGCGAGCATGAAGCGCGGCGATTTGGTCGGGCATCGTGATATCGACATGCTCGATATGGACACGCTCCGGCAGGCGTTGCGATAGCCCGTGCAATGGCGTATCGGCCGAATTCCGCGTTGTGCCCATCACATGCCAGCCGCGTTTCACAAGCTCCTCCGCCATGGCATGGCCAAGCCCGCGTGAGGCGCCAATGATCAATGCTGTTTGGTGCGCTGTTGTCGTCATGCGTTTTACCTGCCCGAACACGATAGCTTGTCGTCAAACTAGAATACGAACAAACATTCGCATTCACTATTCGCGTTTGAGGGGCTTTTATGGCAACGCGCAAAAAACCCGTCATTTCCGCGCGAAAAAAGCCTAGCCAGGCGCGCTCCACGCAACTCGTCGCGGATATTCTCGAAGCTGCCATTCGCGTTCTCGTGCGCGATGGCGCACCGCGTTTCACGGCCGCGCGCGTCGCCGAAACCGCCGGCATCAGCGTGGGGTCGCTGTATCAATACTTTCCGAACAAGGAGGCGATCCTGTTTCGGTTGCAGGCGGAAGAATGGCGGCAAACCATGGATCGGCTCGAGCGCATCCTTGGCGAGGCGAGCGTGCCACCGCCCGAGCGGCTGAAGACCGCCGTGGAGGTGTATTTCCGCTCCGAATGCGATGAAGCGGCCTTCCGCATCGCGCTGGAAGACGCCGCGCCGCTGTACCGCGACGCGCCCGAGTCGCGCAGCCATGCCGAACAGGGCCGCCAGCTGATGGAAAACTTCATGCGCGACGCACTACCCCATGCATCCGTGCAAGAGCGCGTGTTTGCGGCAGACATGATCGGCACCGTCATGTCCGCGGTCGGCAAGACCATCTCCAGCCAGGACCGCGCCCGCGCCGAGATCGACAGGTTCGCGGCGGCGATGGGCGAGATGTTCTGCGCCTATCTGTTCCGCAACGACAAGGCCAGCTGAAAGCTTTTGCTATCCACACTGGCAGGCTCCCGCGCGTAAAGCGCCGTATTGGCCAGACTCTCGGCAGTTGCTCCGGCCGATGGTCCCTGCTACCTATGTGCCCACACATTCAAGGCGGGAGGATATATGCGCCAACTGCATTGGAATTGGGTGGTGTGTGCAGCGTTGATCACGTTGCCCATGCAGGTGCGGGCAGGGCAGGAAGTGGGAGATTACCGCGGACTGCCACAGGACCTTGCCGCCGCCGCAACAGCCTATGATCTTGCGCAGCTCAAATCCGATCGACCCGCGCTCGAGCGACTGCTGGCGGATGATTACGTGTTGGCGGGCACGAACGGCAAGAACCAGACCAAGGCGGAAGACATCGCCAGTGCGACCGATCCCGATGTGAAAACCACTTATGTCGCCATCAGCCAACAAGTGCGCAAGGTTTGGCCCAATGGCGCCGTGCTTGGCGGCATAGTCGATGCCAAGGGAACCAGCCACGGCAAGCCATTTGCGATGCACGCGCGTTTTGTCGACGTGTGGGCGAAACGCGATGGCAAATGGCAGGTGATCTTCACCCAGATTCACAACGCGGCATAAAGGCAACACTGATCAAGTATCGCCGTCGTCACCCGCTGGCGAACATCAATACTCGCCATAGCGCCCTTGCACCGATTTCAGCAACGACTGCGTGTCGTAACCCACGCCATCCTTGAACACGGTTTCGACATGCTCGATGTCGTCAATATGCTGCGCGGGATTGCCTTTCACTATCACCAAGTCGGCGTCCTTGCCTGCAGCGATAGAGCCGATACGGTCCTGCAAGCCTAGATAAAGCGCACCGTTATAGGTGGCGATATGAATCGCCTGCACCGGTGTGAAACCTTCCTTGACCAGCAACTCCACTTCGCGCAGGTCGCCGAAGCCGGGCACGATGCCACCGTTGCCGGTGGGGTCCGGGCCGGCCAACAGCAAGCCACCGGCTGCGACGAACTCGCGCTCCATCGCCATGCCGTGCTGGAACGTGATGGCGCGCTGCTTCACCCGCTCGGGCGGCAGTGCATCCGCATGTGCACGCCACAGCAGGTAATCGTGTTTTGCCTGCGGGCTGAGCATGGCCAAGACCTGCGGCCCAAGCGAACGATGCGGCAGATCCTGTTCGAACACCGGCAGCGTCGACGTGATCGCCACATGGTGCGCGACAAGATCGTGGATCAGGCTTTTGGCATCGCTGCCTTGCGGATCCATCGCATGCAGCGTATCCATGCCGTCGGAAGCGGTGCACGTGTCCGGTGCCTTGCCTGGGTCGTGTTCGGTGTTGACGAAGAAGCCGTGCTCGAGATTGTCGATACCGATTTCAGCGGCTTGGCGGTAAGTGACCGCGCACAAATGGCCGGTAATCTTCAGCCCCAGGGCATGCGCCTCCTCCACGGCGGCTTTCAATTCGGCACGTGTCAGATCCATGTAAGCCTTGAACGACGTTACGCCTTGTTTCGCCCAGAACGCGACGGTTTCCTTCGCATCGCCCGGGTCGCGAATGGGATGCATCTGTATAAAGGGCGAATGGGAACCTTCCAGATACGGTCCCGTGATGTCCATATGTGGACCAGGCAGTTCGCCATGGTCGATGGCGCGCTTGAGATTGAGATCGGTATACGGCTCGACGCTGCCGGTAGTGCGCAGCGTAGTGACGCCATTGGCGAGATAAAGCCGCGGCGCGGAAAATGCCATTTCCGGCAAGAGCAGCGGCGGATCGCTGTGCAATGCCCCGTCGAGATTGGGCACTGCGATGTAGAAAAGATGATCGTGCATGCCGACCAGGCCAGGAAAGACGGTATGCCCGGACAGGTCGACGCGTTTGGCGCTGGCGGGAAGCGACATGTCGCTGGCGCCTACGGCGGCGATCTTGCCATTCTCGATCAAAATCGTCTGGTCATCGCGCGCGGGCGTGCCGGTGCCGTCGATCACGCGCACGTGCGTCAACGCGACCTCGGCAGCATTCACTCGCACGAACGGCTGCACGGCCTTGCCGGGCGCGGCGGCTTTCGGCAATACGATGGGAGCAAGGTCCAGCGTCGTGGCGCCCATGGCGCTCGCACCGATCGACACGGCTACCGCAGCTGCTATCACACGTCGCATGGCTACTCCTTCAGTCAGGCATGGCAAGCGTGAATCCCCTCGGCCCAAGGGCCGCCGGCACTATATCGCCGCGGGGTAGGGGTGTCGAACGAGGGCGAAACGGTACCCGCCAGGAGAAAAGGCGGCGCTGGAAAATACGAATATGAAAGCCTGGCGTTAGTCGTGACGGGATTGCGAAACGCCGCCATGGCGCCCAAGATTTGCCTACGCACCCAAGCACGAACCATGGCTTTGTATGATACGCGCCAAGTGTCGGGAAGGATGCGAGAAATAAATCTCAGGAAACGGACTCATACAGGGGGAAAATATGTCATTACGCAGGCTGTGGCTTTTGCCGCTGGTCATGTTGCTCGCCAGTTGCTCGACGGATCCGATCATGAAAGACACGGCCACGCTGCCCCCGCAGACCGGCATCATGGTCGCAAACGTCTTGGTATGGTCGGTGGGCGACGTGCCGTATCCGCCCGCCAGCATCAAAGTGGACAAGGTCCACGGCCTGTCCGCAGCAACCACACTCAACCTTCCCAGGCGAAACAACCTGATCGTGATTGAGCTTCCAGCAGGCGTATACAGCTGGACCGATCTGGAGCTGGGTTCTGTGGCAGGAGGGTCAACCTCGTACCGCATGCCCTTTACCATCGAGCCCGGGAAAATCAATTACGTGGGCGACCTGTTACTGACGCTGGACAGTTTTCATAAACCGGGCGGTAGTTTCAATTTCCGTATTGCCGATCAGTCCAAATACTGGCTGCCGATCGTGGCGAAGTACTATCCGCAGTTGTCGCATGCGTATCCCACGGTGGTTCATTTGACGGAAGATCACCGGGTGATGAATCGGATGCGGTAAGGGATGTGGCCCGCATAGCCAACACTTTTAGTGATGCGATTGCAGCTGGCAGCGATAAAGAGAGAACGCAGCCGACACATGCTTTTTTGAAGGACTTGGAAAGGGAGAGGTGAGACGGATTCTTCGGCCTCTTCTAAGCAAGGAGGCCCAGGCGCATATTTGAGCACAACGCTAAGGTCCGCTTTCAACTGTAGCGGACCTTGCCGGTAGCGCCAGGTTGGCGGCAAACATAGGTGATTGACGGATACGTTTGATCCGGTCGCAGGTAAGTGACGCCATGCCTGAGAAGCGAAGGACGGACACAGTGCCCAGGCCCGCTACAAACTCCCCGGGGCAGTTGTCGATTTCCGATCGTCAACTTCGTCGTCAATACATCCAACCCAAAGGAGTTCCCATGAAATACCTAGGCCTGGCGTACTTCACCCCCGAAAAATTCGCCGCGATGGCGCCAGATGACGTCAAGGCACTGGTAAGCCAATGCCCGCCACTGGACGAGAAGATGCGCGCTACCGGCAAGGTGCTGGTTTCCGCGTCGCTTGGCGATCTGGACGGCTGGAGAACGCTTCGTACACGCGGCGGCAAGATGCACATCAACGATGGGCCCTACACCGAGTCGAAGGAGGTGGTGGGCGGCCTGTTCATCATCGAGGCGGACAGCCATGACGAGGCGCTGCGCCTCGCATCCATGCACCCGGCCGCCATGCTGGGTGAAGAAGGCGAATGGGCCGTCGAGCTTATCCCCATGGATTTTTATCTGGCCCCATGAATACGCATGGGCGATGGGCCAGATCGTGTTTGGTTCCAATCCACCCGACCGGAAGTGCTGAGGTCCTTTGATATGTCCGCTTTCGACCAAAGCGGACATGTCTCGTTCGCAACATGCAAGCGGAACGCAGACGTCATATTTTTGCAGCAACGTGACGGCAGGGCATGTCACTCTCGTCGAAAGCAGCGTTAAGATGAACTCAAGATGCGCACATTTTCAGGAGATGGCATGTTCGATCACGTCGTATTTGGGGTTAGCGATTATGAGGCGAGCAAGGCATTCTTTCTCAAGGCGCTTGAGCCGCTCGGCATAGCGATCCTCCAGGAGAGGCCGGGAGGGATCGAACTAAGCTCGGACGGCAAAGTTTCCCTGTGTTTATTGCAAACCGAGGAGAAACCGTCGCATCTCCATCTGGCGTTCGTGGCCATGCATCGCGAGCAGGTGGATGCGTTCTATCACGCGGCCCTCGCTGCGGGTGGCAGCGACAATGGTCCGCCTGGGCTGCGCCCAAACTATAGCGGGAAATACTATGCGGCTTTCGTCATTGGTCCGGACGGACACAATATCGAAATGGTATGCCATGAGCCCGAAGACTGATGTTGAAGCTCCATCAGGCTTTTAAAAGTCTGCTTGCGATTCCCAAGCGATAAGCAGTGAACGCTCCAGATGTACGAGGGCTTCGCAGCGAAGCCGCAATCCAAGGGATTGAAAAAGCCCATGGGTTAGGCAAAGTCCAGCTCAAAGTAGCGTGTTCTATGTGTGCAAAGACAGGCCTACACGAGGTTTGCGATATGCAGTCGAGCCTTATTGCTATATTGCCATGCAATGATCTTGATCGTACCGAGGCGTTTTTCGCACGGCTTGGCTTCAAGTGCGAGCAAAGTAGTTCCGCAGACTATCGAATGCTTGCTGATGGATTGGGTGCTCAGATTCATCTGAATCTAGCTGTGGAAGGGTGGCTCGTGCCGGGAAGCAATCCATTCGGGCTCTACCTCTACCGCAAGGATGTAGACGAGCTTGCCGCAGCGTTTCATGGCGAAATCGACGGCGAGCCGAGTGACAAGCCATGGGGCATGTACGAGTTCGCTCTAAATGCTCCTGACGACATGCTGGTTAGAGTGGGATGGCCGACCCGTCTCCGCTAGCCGAAACTTAGCGCGTCAGCGAAGACGCGCGGCGGATTGTCACTCAAGAGTTGCGGCTGCACCTAGGGTCGGCAAGGCAGCAGGGAATCCTCCGACGCCAACTATCGAAGCAAGGATCGTCCGTGGGCTTCCAATGTCGATGAAGATGAAGGACACGGAGTTGCATGTATTCCCGCGTCAGCTTGTGCGCAGCGAGTCTAGGTGGCTTCGTATCAAGACGGTAGCTGGCTGGAACGATATTCCTAAAAGCTCTGCTTATTGCCCAACAGACGCCGCATAGTCAGCAATCTATGAACACCGTCCAGGCATGCGGTCAAGCTGACCCGGTCGGCAGCGGGGCGTTTGGCAGGGCAGGGGGCACCTCATGTCGAAATGTCGATTGATCGTTCGTCGCTGGGATGGAAGCGTGCTTAGCTAGAGCAGTCACGGGATAGCCCAGGGTGCTACATAACTAAGCGTCGTCGTCCGGTGAATGCCGCAGCTCGGTACCCCAACGATACTCACCCAGTGGAGACTTACGATGACCATCACCATTACCGCCTTTGAACGCTCGCCCGATGGCGGCAAGGGGCTGGCACGCGATACGCGTGTTCGGTGGGCGCTTGAAGAAGCCGGCCAGCCTTACGAGGTTCGCCTGCTTTCGCCCCGTGCAATGAAAGCGCCTGCGCATCTGGCGTTGCACCCTTTCGGCCACATTCCCACCTATGAAGAAGGCGATCTTGCGCTGTTCGAGTCGGGTGCGATCGTCTTTCATATCGCCGAACAGCATGGGGGTTTGTTCCCGCGCGATGCCAATGCCAGGACGCGAGCCATCATGTGGATGTTTGCAGCGGTCAACGAGGTGGAGCCGCCGATTCTTGAGCTCGTCACCGTCAAGTTTGTGGAAGGCGATAGACCCTGGGCGAAGGAACGCATGCCGCTGGTCGCCGATCGCATCCGTCACCGGCTCGGCCAGCTTTCCACTCATCTGGGCGATGCCGAATGGCTCGATGGCGGGTTCAGCGCGGGTGATCTGATGATGGTGTCCGTGCTGCTGCGGACGAGGCCGTCAGGCATCCTCGATGAGTTTCCCAATCTGGCTGGCTATGTCGCCCGCGGTGAAGCGCGGCCTGCGTATCAGCGTGCTTTTGCTGCCCAATTGGCGATCAACGCCGCTCCGCTGGCAGCTGGTTGACGGCAGGGGATTGCGAACAATGATCACTGTGTTCGGCGAAGGAAGAGGGTTTCGCGTTATCTGGTTGCTGGAGGAGATGGGGCTTGCGTATCGGCTGAGGCCGGTGGATCTTCTGGCCGGTGTCGAGCAAGACACCGAGTTCCTCGCCGTCAATCCGGCCGGTTTCATACCGGCGATCCAAGACGGCGACGTCACCATGGTCGAGTCCATTGCCATCATGGAATATCTCATGGCTCGCTACGGCCCAACGCCGCTCGCACCCGCGCCACACGATCCTGCGTTTCCTGCTTACCAGCAGTTCCTGCACCTTGGGGAGGCCGGTCTTGCGGCGTCCATTTATTTCGTGGTGGGCGCCCGCAATTTTGCACCGGAATCGGAGCGGCAGAACTGGAGTGCAGGGCAAGCGCTAAGCGTTTTCGAGAGCCGCCTGACCTTGGTCACACGCCAGCTTGCGCGTACGCCCTATCTTGCGGGTGAGCGGTTTACCGCGGCCGATATTTCGGTGACCTACGCGCTGGAGCTGGCGCAAACAAGCGGCGGTGTCGTGCTCGGCGAAGTGGAGCGGGCTTATATGGCACGCACCAGCGCGAGAGAAGGCTATCAGCGTGCCATGGATACCTGCCAGTCGAGGAGGGCGTGGTTGGCGCAAGCGCCCACTCGATGAGGGCTGCGAGAACCGGTGCTTTTGGCGACAGGGCAGGGCATACTCATTCGCGCCTGCCTGATGCATCTCCTCCCCACTTTGCATGGAAGGATAGGACATGAAGCCTTCGCTGAAAGTCGTGATCGTGGCATTCATTGCCGCGCTTGCATCCCCGCTTGCCTTGGCGGCGACGCCTGAAGCATCGGCGACCGCGCCGGCGCAACATGCCGCCGCGTCTCCCTTGCTCGGCAGCTGGTCGTTGGACACCTCCCGCATGCGCATGCCACCCGGCCAGCGCCCGAAGAGCGTGATATTCACGTTCGGCAATGCGGGCGGCAACAAGTGGGACATGCGCGTCGATATCGTTTATGCGCCTGGCAACGAGGTTCATTCCTCGGGTGCAGCCGCGCTCGATGGAACGCCGTCTGTCGTCAAGAATAGCCCTGAGGCCGACACGGCAGCGATGGAATTGCCTTCGCCTGACGTGCTCGTCATGGCATTGCTGAAGAACGGCGTGCTGGTTTCCACGCGCATCTATGCGGTGCTGCCGGATAAACATAGCCTGGTCGAAACCGCGGTCTATCCGGGCAAAGATGGCGTGCCTGTCATGAAGACCAATTATTTCATTCGTGTTCACCAGGGCGGCTAGTCGTCTTTGGCGACGATATTTTCGAGCGATTCAATGTCCCTGATTCGTCATCCCAGTTTTCGCTGGGATGACGGAAAGCTGTAGGCATGCGCGGACCAGGATGTTGGGATCAGGCGACGCGTGGGGCTTTCGTTGCCGGCTTCTTGGTGGTGATCGCCAGTGAGGCCGGGCGTAGCGGCTGCGTCGTGGCTCCATCCTCAACCGCTTCGATCAACACTTGGCCCGCATCGTCCGTCGCTTGAATGATGACTTGCGCCAAGCCATTGAACAGCGAGCGCTTCGGCTCCTTGTCGCTTTCCAGGCAATTGGGGTTGCCGTTGCCGACGCCGATCAGTTGGCCCTTGCCGGAGATGCGGAAGGCGAGCTTGTTGTCCGCCGTCGGTACGAGCCGGCCGTGATCGTCGAGTGCTTCGGCGGTGATGATGGCGAGGTCTTGTCCGTCTGCCGTGATCTGGCGGCGATCGGCAGTCAGGCGGATTTTTTGCGCCGGGCCGGTGGTTTCGCGCTTTTCGACCAGTACGGTTTGGCCGCCACGCAGGCCGCGCGCTTCGATCACGCCAGGCGCGTAGGCGACCTTCCATTCGACATGCCCAAGATGCGGCACCTTCTTGCTGCCAAGGCTCTTGCCGTTGAGCAGCAGCTCGACTTCGTCGAGGTTGGTGTAGACCCATACCGAAATGTCCTGGCCTTCCTTGCCATGCCAATTCCAATGCGGGAATACGTGCAGGCTGGGCTCTTTCCTCCACCAGGCTTTGTAGTAGTAGAAATAATCCTTGGGAAAGCCGCAGGTATCGACGATGCCGAATTGCGAGCTGATGGACGGCCATCCATACGGCGTCGGTTCGCCGCGATAGTCGAAGCCGGTCCAGGCAAAGCCGCCGGCCAGCCATTCGCGCGTGCCGTAGAAGGTCCACCATTGCTCGGGCGTTTGTCCCCAGTCCACCACGCCGTCGTAGCTGTTGACGGTGTTCTTGCTCTTGTCGGAGGTGTATTCGCCGCGGGTGGAAATGGCGCTGGAGGTTTCCGAGCCAAACACCGCGCGCGTGGGATGTTTCTTGTGGAAATCGTCGGGAAAGTCGGTGTGGTAGTTGAAGCCGATGATGTCCAGCGCATCGGAGACGCCTTGCTCGTTGTCACCGTTGACGGCGGCGGAAACCACGCGCGTGGGATCGAGTTCGTGGCAGCGCTCCACCATGGCGGTGGCGATGCGCTTGCCTTGCGGCGCCATATCGCCTTTTTGCAGCTTCCATTCCTCGTTGCCGATCGACCAGATGATGATCGAGGGTGAGTTGCGATAGCGCTTCACCATGGTTTCAAGCTGCTCCATACCGCTCGGGTTGGAGCTCATCTGGCGCGTTTCGCACATCATCAGCATGCCCATGCGGTCGCATGCTTGGACCCACTCGGGCGTGGGCATGTTGTGCGAGGTGCGCACGGCGTTGCAGCCCATGCTTTGCAGCACGGCGATGCGGAAGGCTTGCAGGCGGTCGGGCAGGGCGGCGCCCACGCCGGCATGGTCCTGGTGGTTGCAGGTGCCCTGGATCTTGAGCGGTTTGCCGTTCAAGAAGAAGCCGTGGTCGGGGTCGAAACGGGCCGTGCGAACGCCGAATGGAATGTGCTCGCCGTCGCGCACGCTGCCGTCGACCAGCACTTTGACCTGTGCGGTGTAGAGATTGGGTTCGTCCGGCGACCAGAGTACGGGATGCTGAATGTTGGCGCTGGCGTGATAGTCCATCGATGCCTTTGGCGCAATGGCCTGCGCTGCCGACGTTGCCTGCGCCACCGTGCGGCCGGTGGCATCGACGATGGTCCATTCGAGCGAGGCATTGACCGGATACTCGTGCTCATTCTCCACCACAGTCGCCAGATCGAGCGCAGCTGCATCGCCCTGCACAGTAGGGCGCACCACGCTTTCCCATTTGCCCAGATGCACGGGATCGGTCTTGGTCAGCCACACATGGCGATAGATGCCAGCGCCTTCGTAAAACCAGCCGTCGCCGAAACTGGCATCGACACGGATGGCGATGACGTTCTCGTCGCCGTAGTTGAGGAAATCGGTCAGGTCGAAGCGGAACGAGGTATAGCCGTCGTCGTGGCGGCCGATGTAGCAGCCGTTGACGAACAGCATGATGTCGCGCATTGCGCCGTCGAATTCGATCCAGATGCGGCGTCCGCGATCGCTCTGGGGAAGGGTGAATGCGCGGCGATACCAGCCGACGCTGGTGGCCGGATAACGACGCCCTAGCGGTTTGTAGCCATGCGACGTCATGCGATTGTCTTCGTCGCCCTTGTCGTCATGCACGAAGGGCAGTTCGACCGCCCAGTCATGCGGCAGGTTCAATTTGCGCCAGTTGCCTGCATCGAATTGGGCGGTGGCGATCTTGAACGTGCCCGTCTTTGAGAAATCGCTCTGGTTGAAACCGAAGTTGAAGTCCTTGCTCGGGTCGTCGCCATTGCCGAAGGCGAACTGCCAGCCAAAATCCAGCAGCAACTGCTCGCGGGGCGCCAGGGCGGTCGTGCTTTGCGGCGGGAATGCCCAGGGCGGCGAGCCAGCCATGGCCTTGCCGTTGCTTGCCAGCACGAAGCGCGGCAGCAAGCCGGCGCCCACCAATCCAAGGCTTGAGATGACGAAAGTACGGCGGGTGATATCAACCATGCGAATCACAATCTCCAAAGGTGAGACTTGCGGGCACTGCCTTCCGACGCAGCACCATACCAAAGTTTGTGTAATTCGTGCCGGCCTTCGTCGACATGACGACAGCACGGGCAGGCTGGATGGAATCCCAGCATCACCATGGCTGGTCTAGCGAGAACTCGAAATTCGTCATTCCAGCGAAAGCTCATTAGTGTCCGGCACGGCTTTGCGAATCCGCAGCA
>NZ_DAIOEU010000071.1:0-21773 GCF_036746095.1 Dyella sp. | reverse complement strand
GATGCCCCGGCGGACACCAGATCACGTCGCCGGCACGAATCACTTGCACCGGGCCGCCTTCGCACTGCGTCCAGCCGCAACCGGCCGTGACGATCAAGATCTGGCCCAGCGGATGGGTGTGCCAGGCCGAACGCGCGCCAGGCTCAAAGGTCACGCTGGCGCAACCGACACGCGCCGGTGCAGGCGCGTTGAAGAAGGGATCAATCCGTACGTTGCCGGTAAACCACTCGGCTGGCCCTTTTATCGAGGCCTGCGTGCCGCTGCGGATGAGATGCATACATGTTCTCCAGAGATAACTGGGTTGTTCCCGTATGGCGCCATGATCGATGACTGATTAGTTGAGTGTGTAGAGCGACAGAAATCCGTTGCTGGGTGAAACGTTGGGGATGCTTCCCCCATAATTGTTTTTCACCACGCATAGGCCAGTGGAGCTTCGCCGCCTGGTCCGGGCCAAATCTGATCAAGCTTTGCAAGTGTTTGAGCTGACAAAGTCAACGAAGGTGCCCTGAGATTCTGGCGCAGTTGCTCGACGGTGCGAGGACCGCTGATCACTGTCGTGACGGCGGGTTGATGGAGGAGCCACGCAAGCGCGACATCCGATGGCGCTTCACCTATATCACTGCATAGCGACTCGTATGCTTCCAGTTGTGGACGCAGCCGTTCGACTCGCTGTTGCAAATGCGGCGTCGCTCTGCGTCCCTCGGCCACCTTGCGCAGTACACCTCCGAGCAAACCCATACCGATCGGGCTCCACGGGATCAGCCCAATACCAAAGTGGCGCAGCGCCGGGATCATTTCCAGTTCGATGGTGCGCTGAGTAAGGTTGTAGAGGCTCTGTTCCGATACAAGTCCGAGCAAGTGCCGCGCGTTCGCCATGCATTGCGCTGTCGCGACGTCCCAACCTGCGAAGTTGCTGCTGCCGACGTAGGTGATTTTTCCTTCCCGGATCAGTTGTTCCATCGCCTGCCAGATTTCCTCCCACGGCGTCGCCCGGTCGATGTGATGCATCTGGTAGAGATCGATGTGGTCGGTCTTGAGGCGACGCAAGCTTGCCTCACACGCGCGGCGGATGTGATACGCCGACAGATACTTATCGTTCGGTCCGACGTCCATCGGCTGGTACACCTTGGTGGCCAGCACGATGCGGTTGCGGTGGCCACCTTGTGACAGCCAGCGACCGATGATCTCCTCGGATACCCCGAAACCCTTTTTCATGTCGGGTGATTGCGGGCCGCCGTAGACGTCCGCCGTGTCGAAGAAATTGACGCCTGCATGCAGCGCTTCGTCCATGATCGCGAAGCTGGCGGCTTCGTCAGTCAGTTCGCCGAAGTTCATGGTGCCGAGCGCAAGCCGACTAACCTTCAGGCCTGTTCGCCCTAAATGTGCGTAGTCCATCGAAGTGTGTCCTGAGAGATTTGCCGTGAGGGAAACATGCGCATCAGCGCATCGTCAGGGCTGCATCAGCGCCTTGATCGCGCGGCGTTCGTCCATGGCCTTGTAGCCTTCTGCAACCTTTTCGAGCGGGATAACCAGGTCGAATACCGCCGAGGGATCGATCTTCTGTTCGAGTATGAGATCGATCAGGTTGGGCAGATAACGTCGCACTGGCGCCGGTCCGCCTTCCAGGTGGATGTGTGAGAAGAAAAGCGACTGACCTTCGATCTCCACGCCATGCGGCACGCCGACAAATGACATGTGGCCGCCTTTGCGCGTGACGCGCATCGCTTGCTCCATCGATTCGCCGGTACCCACGCATTCGAGCACGCTATCGGCGCCGATACCGCGAGTCATTTCGAGGATCTTCGCTACACCTTCCTCGCCACGCTCGGCCACGATGTCGGTGGCACCGAAAGTGCGTGCCAATTTTTGTCTCGCAGGATTGCGGCTCATCACAATGATGCGTTCTGCACCCATCTGCTTCGCGGACAGCGCAGCCAACAACCCGACCGCGCCATCGCCCACCACCACGGCCGTGACACCTGGTTTCACTTTGGCCGCGTCAGCTGCGTACCAGCCGGTGCCGAGCACATCGGAGGAGGCGAGCAAGCTAGGTACCATCGAAGCATCTGGCGCTTCGCGTGTGGCGACCAAGGTGCCATCAGCGTGTGCAACGCGCAGGTATGGCGATTGCGCTTGTCCGACGAACTCACGCTGCATGCAGGAGGACTGGTAGCCGATGCTGCAGGTAGGGCACGTGTTGTCCGACGTGGCGAAGGAGCCCACGACAAATTGTCCTTTCTTGATTGCCGTTACAGCGCCGCCGACTTCTTCGACGTAACCGCAATACTCATGCCCCATACGTGTGGGTTGGCTGTTCTGCGAAATACCGCGATAGGGCCACAGGTCCGAGCCACATACGCAAGTTGCAGCGATGCGGATGATCGCGTCGGTCGGCTTTTCGATCTTGGGCTCCGGAACGTCTTCAAAACGGATGTCGCCAGGGCCGTACAGTACGGTGCCTTTCATGATTAATGTCCTCTGGATATCTTCAACATGGTTGCGAGCAGTTTCCTGTGCTTGTTTGGTGTGTTACTTCAGCGGCTATTGACCTCCGGCACTTCGAGGCAAGGCATTGAGATTGCGCTTGTCCTCGTGCGTGCCGCGAGAATGGCTGCTGTGGCCGCTGCCACGAGTAACACCGCACTCGCGCCGAAGGTTGCGGGATAGCCACTTGCATCGAACAGGAAACCACCTGCGATCGCGCCAAGCGAAATCGCCAGCTGGATGACCGCGACCATGAGGCCGCCACCGGCCTCCGCATCATGAGGTAGCGTTTGCGCGAGCCACGTCCACCAAGCGACTGGTGCAGCCGTGCCCACAAAACCCCACATACCAAGCAAGATGGCTGTTGCGATCAACGAGTGGCCGGCAAGCACGAGCAACACGGCGATCGACGCCATCACAAGTGGAGTGAGCACCAGTGTGCGGTGCAGGCCAAACTTCAATAGTTCACCAATGACAGTCGTGCCGAGAAGGCCAGTGATGCCGACGACCAGTAACAGCAGTGACAATGTGGAAGGGGTAACGTGCGTCGCCATTTCCAGGAAAGGCCGCAAGTAAGTAAATAACGCGAACTGCCCCATGAAAAACAGGCATTCCGCCGTCATGCCAAGCACAACCTTTCTGTGTTTCAAAAGGTGAAGCACATTGCTGGAGCGTGCGCTTGATACAGCCGCCATAGGTGGAAGACTGACCAGTTTCCAACCTAGCGCGATGGCTGTAACCGGGACAACACAGAAAAAAGCCCAGCGCCAACCCACCATGGTGGCGACATAGCTGCCGAGTGGGGCTGCGATCACGGTTGCTAAGGCATTGCCACCGTTGATGATCGCCATCGCACGCGAAACGTGATGGTCGGGCACCAGGCGCATCGCCACGGCGGTCGACATCGACCAGAAGCCACCGATAGCGATGCCGATCAGCGCGCGGCCCAGCATGAACACCGCGTGGTTCGGTGCGAAAGCGACGACGGTGCCGGATACGATCATGAGCAGCGTCAACCCCAGCAGTAGAACCTTTCGGTCCAGGTTTCCAGCCAGTGTCGGAATAAACAAACTCGTTAGCACCGCGAAGGCACCGGAGACGGAGATGGCCTGTCCTGCTTGTCCCTCGCTGATGTGCAGGTCAGCTGCGATCGGAGTAAGCAGGCTGACTGGCATGAATTCGGAGGCGATCAGTGCGAAGGCGCCCAATGCAAGGGCGAGCACGCCGCCCCAGGCCGCAGAGCCAGTACGGTGAGTGGTTTTGTGTGTCGAGATATTCATGTTCATCGAAACAAAAAATGTGAGATGACCGACGGGTTGGTTGTCGCGCGATGCGCACGTTGGTCAACTGAGAACGTGCCCCGCAAATGCGCCGTCCGCTCGGGAACGCAATGAGGTCTCAGATCTCGCAGAGATCGACAAAAGCGGCACTTGGCACAATCGGAGACCTTGGATGTGCTGCTAACCAGTGAGCGACATGGAGCTCGGCACAACCGGCCTTACGTCGTCGAGCGAATACAACGCACCGCGCGCCTCATTTCCACGTGATGCATTTTTGCGGGAGCGGGAGCTCTTGACTAGCTAATGAAACCTTAAAGAAGATATTAGCTAGGCTAATGAATGCTCTTTGGGGCACAGTATGGCCAAGCGCAACCTCAATGATTTGCTCGCCTTCGTCACGGTGGTGCGGGAAGGCAGCTTCACCCGTGCGGCCGCCGTGATGGGTGTGACTCAATCGGCGCTCAGCCAGACGATCCGTGCACTGGAAGAACGCCTCAATATCCGACTGCTAACGCGGACCACCCGCAGCGTTGCCCCGACCGACGCGGGCGAACGTTTGGCGCAAGCCATTGGACAGCGCTTCGAAGAGATCGAGGCGGAGTTGGATGCACTGACGGCCATACGCGACAAGCCGGCTGGCACGGTGCGTATCACCTGTGCCGACCATGTATTGCGGACGACGATATGGCCCAAGCTGGCACCCGTGCTGCGCGATTATCCCGACATCAACGTTGAGTTCGATGTGAGCTATGCGCTGCGCGACATCGTTGCAGATCGCTTCGATGCCGGCGTGCGACTGGGCGAAGCCGTGCACAAGGACATGATCGCCGTGCCGATCGGACCGAAAGTGCGGATGGCGGCGGTCGCGTCGCCCGCGTACTTTGCAAAGCATCCGCCGCCGAAAAAGCCGGGTGACCTCATGCAGCATCGATGCATCAATCAGCGACAGGGCGGAGGTGGTCTCTACGCCTGGGAATTCGAGCGTCGCGGACGCGAATTGGAGGTGCGTGTCGAAGGGCAGGTGACGGTCAACACGACACCGCACATTGTCGCGGCCGCGCTGGATGGGATGGGCATCGCCTTCCTGCCGGAAGATGAATTCGCCCCGCACATCGAAGAGGGTCGGCTTGTGCGCGTGCTGGAGGATTGGTGCCCGCCATTCCCCGGCTTCCATCTCTACTACCCAAGCCGTCGGCACCCCTCCCCGGCGTTCTCACTCGTCCTCAAAGCGCTACGTGTTCGCAACAACAACTAGTGCTGAATTGCTGCGGGCAGGGCGTGGTTCGACCGGTTTCGTATGGATTGCCCTATTTGTTCCTAGGGATGCTCTGATTTATTCAGGCATATGGCAAGATTCCCCCACCTTCGGCGGTAACGTTCAAGATGAGCAAGCAAACGACCTTCGCCTCAGCGAACTTCGACGCGAAAAAGCGACAGACACGAAAAGAATTATTCCTGGCACAGATGGACAAGGTGGTTCCGTGGGGAACGCTGGAAGCGCTTATCGAGCCTCATTACCCCCGCGAAGGCCGCCGTGGTCGTCCGCCGATGCCGCTGAGCACGATGCTGCGCATTCATTTCATGCAGCAATGGTATGCGCTGTCAGACCCCGGAATGGAAGATGCTTTGTATGAAATCGAATCCATGCGGCGCTTCGCGGGAATTGAACTGAACGAGGACGCGATCCCTGACGAGACGACCCTATTGAAGTTTCGACGCCTTCTGGAGAAACACGGGCTGGGGGCAAAGATTCTGGCCGAGGTGAATGCACGACTGGAAGGATTGGGCATGCTGATGCGGCAAGGAACGATCGTGGACGCGACCATCATCGCGGCACCCAGCTCAACGAAGAACAAGGATGGAAGTCGTGATCCAGAAATGCATCAAACGCGTAAGGGACAACAGTATTACTTCGGCATGAAGGCACACATAGGTGCGGACATGGAATCGGGCTTGGTCCATACGGCCACATGCACGGCAGCCAACGTGGCCGATATCACCGAGGCATCCAAGCTGCTGCATGGAAAGGAAGAGATCGCCTTTGCCGATGCCGGCTACACCGGCGTGGAGAAGCGCGAAGAGTTCAAGGACAGTCAGGTGGACTGGAAGGTGGCAGCCAAGCGGGGCACGGTCAACGCCCTGCCGGAGGGCAAGCTCAAGAAAGCCACCAAGACATTGGAATACATCAAGGCGGCCGTCCGCTCGAAGGTAGAGCACCCGTTTCGGGTGGTGAAGCGCCAATTTGGCTACACGAAGGTTCGCTATCGGGGATTGGCCAAGAACACAGCGCAGATACTGACGCTGTTTACGCTGTCGAATTGGTGGATGGTGCGGCGCTCGATGTTGCGATTGACAGGATACGTGCGACTTGCAGAAGTGTGATGGGCGGGAAACGTCCCATAGAGGGGGTATTTTTTGTATGGGGCGCGTTTTACCGGAGTAAATGCGATCCACTTTCATCCATGCATCCACATGGCATCACGTTTGGAACTCCAAAGTTGAATTGTTCAGAGCATCCCTAGTGGATCATTAGCTATGCCCGGGCCTACGATCGGAGGGAGTCTGAAGCGATTGAAGCCGATCTCGCCGCTTGCTTAGCTAAGACCGATCAGAACAGAGGGTGCCGGGCAGACTTCGATATCGTTGTTGACTGATTCGCTTGTTTTCCCCGTCCCGCGTCGATTTCCACTTCCTCTGTCGAGGACCGCTGACGCGCCCATATCAGGCGCTGTTTGACCTTCAAGCATCAGAGATACGAGTGAGCGCTGCGCCATCGCCCTTTCGATGGGGGCGCCGCGAGGCAGTCCCATCCATGGACATTCCCTGCTTGCGATGCAGACCCGAGCGTCACGCCGAGTAAGCCCGGCGCACGCCGCAGGCAAGCGACCTTCTTGCATCAAGAAGGTTGCTCTTCGGGCTAGCCCTTGATGAACTTCAACAGATCGGCATTGATCATGTCTGCATGGGTGGTCATCAATCCATGCGGAAGCCCCGGGTAGATCTTCAGCGTGCTGTTCTTCAGCAGCTTGGCCTGTAGCAGCGAGGCGTCCTTGTACGGCACGACCTGATCGTCGTCGCCCTGCATCACTAGGGTGGGTACCGTGATCGCTTTCAGATCATCCGTCTGATCCGTTTCCGAGAAGGCCTTGATGCCTTCGTAATGGGCCAGTGCACCGCCCATCATTCCCTGGCGCCACCAGTTCTCGATGACCCCTTGCGAGGCCTTTGCGCCGGGCCGGTTGTAGCCGTAGAACGGTCCCGTCGGAACGTCGAGGAAGAACTGTGCCCGGCTGGCGGCCAGTGCCTTGCGAAAGCCGTCGAACACTTCCAGCGGCGTGCCACCCGGGTTCTTGTCACTCTTGACCATGAGCGGGGGAACCGCGGCAATGAGCACCGCCTTGGCAACGCGCCCCTGCGGCTGACCGAACTTCGCGACGTAGCGCGCCACCTCGCCGCCACCCGTGGAATGGCCGATATGAATCGCATTCTTCAGGTCGAGATGCTCGACCACCGCCGAGGCATCGGCCGCATAGTGGTCCATGTCGTGGCCGAAGCCCACCTGCGAAGATCGGCCGTGACCGCGTCGGTCGTGCGCGATCACGCGATAGCCGTTGGCAAGGAAGAACAGCATCTGCGCGTCCCAGTCATCCGACGACAGCGGCCAGCCGTGATGGAACACCAACGGCTGGGCATCCTTCGGGCCCCAGTCCTTGTAGAAGATCTCCACGCCGTCCTCCGTCAGCACCTTGTTGCTCACCTGCTGACTTCCCGCGGCCGGATGCGCTGCTCCGGATGCAGGGGCCGCGGCGACGGCCGGGGACGAAAGAAGAGGCAGCGCCACGGAGGCGGCGGCTACCGCACCGGCACCGACCACCATTTTTCGGCGTGACATGCTGACCCGCTCGACTTCTTCATTGCTACTCATGACATAACCTCCACTTGGGGTGAAGCAACGACACCCGGTCATCCGCATCGCGGAATTGCCGGACCAATACCATCCAAACTGAGTGGATACGCTGCGATCGCAAACGCCGCCCTGTCATCCGTGCCGGTAGCCACGCGACCGCCTGACGAGCCGAAAGGCCTCCACCACAAACAGCACAAGGACAACCAGCTGCGCCATGGCGAACAGCGGCTTCTGCACACTGGGCGGCAGCGCAGCCAGCACCGGCAGCTTGGCGAACAACTGAGCCACAAGCACAAACACCAGCAAGTACTCGCTGATCACCATGCCCACTCGACTTAGGACCGCGTCGGCGGGAGCGCCGCCGGGACATGGCCAGCCCCCGTCAACGTGGCTGCTGGGGGTTCTTCTTTGATGCGAGTCGAGAGGCTCACAGACCCAGGTCGGACAGTCCCGGATGATCATCCGGACGACGTCCCAGCGGCCAATGGAATTTGCGCTCGCTCTCCTTGATCGGCATGTCGTTGATGCAGGAGAAGCGACGCTCCATCAGGCCATCCGGGCCGAATTCCCAGTTCTCATTTCCATAAGAACGGAACCAGTTACCGGAATCGTCGCGCCACTCATAGGCGTAGCGTACCGCGATACGGTTTTCGGTGAAGGCCCACAGTTCCTTGATCAGGCGGTAGTCAAGCTCCTTCTTCCACTTACGCGCAAGGAAATCTCTGGCAGCCTCGCGACCGTTGGTGAACTCGACGCGATTGCGCCACTTAGTGTCAAGCGAATAGGCGAGCGATACTTTTTCGGCATCGCGGCTGTTCCAGCCATCTTCCGCGAGGCGGACCTTCTCAATGGCCGATTCGCGGGTAAACGGAGGGAGGGGAGGACGGGTTTCATTACTGGACATGGCGAAGTCTCCAATCGAAGTGTATAGACGTTTAATTTCAGCGGTTTTGTGAGATCTAGGTCGCTAGCGCGCGGCCTGTTTTAACAACAACTGCGCAACGTTCCTTGCATCATCTGCGGCGCTGCGATCCCTCATCACTCGTGACACCGTGATTGCGCCTTCCATAAGAACCAGCAGCTGCCGCGCCAACGCGAGTGGCTGCTCAATATTCAATCGTTCTGTTAGCTCAAGCGTGTAATCCAGAAGCTTTTGCTTGCGGAGCCTAGCGATCTGCCGAATCGGTTCATTGAACGTCATATGCAGTCCATGAGCTCTTGTCTCTGCGTCAATCCGCAGGACAAGGAGAAAAAAGGAAAACCATATAGCCTCGCAGACGCATCAGCATGAGGCGTGAGCCCAGAACCCGGCCCTTTTCCAGGAGCCGCGCCGGTGGCGAATGCGTTAGAAAGGCTTGGTCGGCAGGTACTTGCCGTCCAGAGTGATCACGGCGCGGGAGCCCCCTTCCGGATCCTCGACCTTCTTGATGTCCAGCTTGAAGTTGATGGCGCTGATGATGCCGTCACCGAACTTCTCATGGACGAGAGCTTTGAGTGTGGTGCCATACACCTGCAGCATCTCGTAGAAGCGATAGATGGTGGGGTCGAGCGGCACTCCACCTTCGATGCTGCCGCGCATCGGAACAACTTGCAGCAACGCGATGCCTTCGGCGTCGAGGCCGAGCTTCTCGCCGACTGCCTGTGCGGCGCTGGCCGGCAGCGGGTGCTGGCCGAGCAGGGCGGCGGTGACGAAGGCCTCCGACAGGCCGCTGCCCTCGGTGATCTGGGCGTAGGACAGATCCTTACGGGCTTTGGCGGCCAGGATAACTTCGGTCAGTTCCTGGCGTGCAGACTGGGTAGCTTGTGACTGGATCATGGATTGTCTCCTTAATATTGAGAAGAAAGCTCAGGCGGCGCGCCTGGCCTGATGGGCAACCGCGCACACCCCAGGGTTTTGGGCGAGGGACACGAAACTGCCAGTGGCTCCATCGAATGCGTCGATACGGCCGCTCTCGATGTCGTAGATCCAGCCGTGCAGCACCACACGGCCCTCTTCCAGGGCCAAGCGCACGGACGGATGGGTCTGAATGTTCGCCAGCTGGGCGATGACGTTCTCGCGCACCATGGCGTCTACTCTGCTGGGCTGGTCTGCGTGGTGGCGCGAGTCGTTCACGACTTTGGCCGAGTCGGCATAGCGCAGCCAGCTAGCTACGGCGGGCATGTGATCTAAGCACTTGCAAGTAGCGATGGCGGTCATCGCGCCACAGTCGGAGTGGCCACAGATGACGATGTCCGCGACCTGGAGCGCGGCGACGGCGTACTCAACCGACGCGGAAACACCACCGGGCTCGGGGCCGTAGGAGGGCACGATGTTGCCAGCATTGCGGATAACAAACAGATCGCCTGGCTCGCGCTGCGTAACCAGCTCCGGCACCAATCGGCTATCGGAGCAGGAAATGAATAGAGCCCTCGGACTCTGCTGGTTGGCCAAGTTCTTAAAAAGTTTGACCCGCTCGGGGAACGCGTCTCGCTGGAATTTCAAGAAACCGTCAATGATGTCCTTCATGGCTCGATCTCGGTATCGCGGTAGGTGCGGCAGAGATTACGGGCCCTGTGTCATAAGGTAAAAGTCTCATTTATGATTGACGACATCGGATTTTCTTATAGGTGAGGCCATGCTCGCTCGACACGTCCAGTACTTTCTAGCAGTGGCAGAGCATCTCAACTTCACGCGCGCAGCCGCGGCACTGCACGTCTCTCAACCTGCGCTATCGCAGCAGGTAAGGCAGTTAGAAGAAGACTTAGGCGCTCAGTTGTTTGATCGATCAGGTCGCACAACGCGGCTGACTGATGCGGGAGAGGTCTACTTGCAGTACGTGCTCCGCGCTTCGCGTGAACTGCGAGAGGCAACCCGCGCCATACATGATCTGAGTGACCTCAGTCGCGGATCGCTGCGGATTGCGATCACCCCAACTTTTACGACGTACTTTGTAGGCCCTGTGGTCGAGACGTTTCACCACCTTTATCCACACATCACCATCAACGTAAGGGAGATGTCGCAGGAGCGCATGGAGCAGCTGCTTCTTGCTGATGAGGTAGATGTTGGACTCGCATTCGCCGACGTTCGTTCCGCAGACATCGACTCGACGCCCCTGCTGACTGAAACCCTCGCACTCGTAGTCAGCCGTAACCACCCTTTGGCCGCGGAATCGTCTATCAGACTTCAGGCGTTGAACACCGAGTCCCTAGTCTTGCTGAGCGAAGAATTCGCCACACGTGGCCAAATAGATCGATATTTCCAGCAGAACGGAATTCGCCCAAGGGTTCATGTGGAGGCAAACGCGATCAGCGCGGTGATCGAAATCGTACGTAGGACAGGATTGTCGACGCTCTTGCCCTCAGCAATTGCCTCAACCCATGAAGACTTGGTTGCAATTGAGCTTGATTCTGCGCGGTTGCAGCGTATCGCCGTGCTTGTTCAGCGCAAAGATGCCTATCGGAGCGCAGCAAGCCAAGTGTTTATCCAGCTAGCCAAGGAGGTCGGCCGGCAACTCGATGGGTCATAGGCCGGGACAATCAGAAACCCGGACGTCACACCGCTGCTTCACCGGTGCTTGACCGAGCTCTCGGACGTCGAAACGATGCTTCATGGCAACGTTCATGGCGATCCAGCAGTACGGAAGGCTGCAAGGTCACGTCTTCAGCGGGCGTACTACGACCTCTACAGAAAGTCAGGTCAGCTCTTGAAGCCGGGTGTCGATGTTGGCCCGGACGATGATATTTGAGAGTGTCTGCTTCCACCCAAAGCGGACTCTCCAGGTAAAGCACATCTGTTTGAATCCAATCGATGGGCTTGCTGCATCTAAGGGATCAACACTGCCGTGTCGACCCCGACCCTGGAGCACCCATGATCAACCGTCCGTCCAGATTCAAAGCTTGCGCGCTTTGGCTTGCTCCCTTATGGGCATTCCTTTTTCTGTTCGGCGCCGAGCCGCCTTGCATGGCCATGTCGCCGAAAAACGCGCAGCTGCCCGATACGCCAGTGGGTCACCTCGCTGGTGAGCTGATCCGGTATATCAATGCCGATAACCCTGCACGAATCAAGCAATGGGCACCGAATGCTTTGTCCGCTTCCATGGGGGCCAACGACCAGGCGGCGTTCCTCACCGACCTTGTTTCCGCGGCACGCGACAGCGGAGGTGTGGATGTGTTCGATGTGCGTACCGATCCGCGTCAGCCGGGATTGCTTGAGGTCGCTGTAAAAGGGCGCCGCAATGGGCAGGCCGCTTTGTTCTGGCTGGTCGCCGATTCGGCGCATGCGGATCGACTCGCACGGGCAGCCCTGGTCTCGATGGACAATCCGTTTTATGAGGGCTGGCCCAAGGGGCCCGTGTCGCATGCGGCGCTGGGAAAACTAATACACGCCACACTGGACCGACTGGTAAGCGTGTCCGACTTCTCCGGTTGCGTGACCATTTTCGATGGTGGCAAGACTGTGTTCGACGAATGCCGTGGCCTGGCGGAACGCAGTTTCAACGTGGCGATCGATCATCAGACGAAGTTCCGTGTCGGCTCGATCGGCAAGATGTTCACCGCGGTCGCCATCGCGCAACTGTCCGAGGCCGGCAAGCTGTCGTGGAACGACACGCTGGCGAAGTGGGTTCCGGAATATCCGGATCAAGCGACCGCGAAGAAGATCACCGTGTGGCAACTCCTGCATCACACGGGGGGCCTGGGCGATTTTATGGTGCCGGAATATTTCGAGCACTCCGAACGCTTCGTCAACCCGGTGGACTATCTTGGATTGATCGCCCGTCAGCCTAAGGTGGGCGAGCCGGGCACGGGGTTGAACTACAGCAACGCCGGTTACGTTCTGCTTGGTCGCATCATCGAGAACGTATCCGGCGAAAATTACTTCGACTATATCCAGCACCACATCTTCGAACCCGCGCAGATGACATCCAGCGGTTTCGACAACGAAGACGAAATCGTGCCCGGGCTTGCGGTCGGCTACTACCACGACGATGGGGTGTTCTCCCGAACGTGGAGGGCAAACTGGGTGCAGGGTATCTACAAGGGTAGTCCCGCAGGCGGCGGCTATTCCACCAATGCCGACCTGTTGCGGTTTGCCGAGGCCTTGCATGGTGGCAAGCTGCTGAAGTCCACCACGCTGGCGAAGATGTTCGACGGCGAAGTGCCGGCTGGCCCCGGTGCCATTGGGGCCGGAATCGACGAACGGCTCTCGCATGGCCGCCATATTCGTGGACACCAAGGCGGTATCGAGGGGACTACGGCAAACCTGGAGATGGTGTGGGAAACCGGCGCGGCCGTGGCCCTGACGAGCAATGAAGGGCCTTCGGAACACTGGTTGCTGGCAGAGCAGATTGCCGACTTGCTTGCTGTCGAAGGCACGAAAAACTGATATTCGAAATACGCGCTACCGCATCGTCTGTCATCAGCACTTTTTTCTCGATACGCCAATTGGAGCAAAACCATGGAATTCCTTTTTATCCCCCTCGTGGTGATGGGGGCGCCCGTGACAATCGTCTTTATCGTGCTGCGCTACAGCTACCGGCGGACACAAGCGCGCTACAACACCCTGATGCAACTCGCCGACAAGGGCGTAGAGCTGCCACCACAATTGCTGCTGGAACCGCAGGTGGCCTTTTGCGAACGGCGCCGTGCGCTGGTACTGATCGGTGGCGGCCTCGGGCTGATGGCGATGTTTCTGGCGCTGCCGGGCCAGCTCGATAGCGGTTTGGGTATTAATCGTCTGTGGGGCATCGGATTGTTGCCGCTGATGACCGGCTTGGGTTACCTCATCAGCTGGTGGTTGAATCGGCGAGGGGATGTGCGTGGCTGATAGCGCCGCCGAGGCGCGTATCGACCAGGCCCTGGTGACACGCATACGACTGAACGGCGATCGCCGCGCATTCGAGCAACTGGTGCGGCGTAACCAAGGCATGGTGCGTGCGCAATTGCGCCGTTTGTTGCACGGCGACGTCGCCGCGGCGGACGACCTGGCGCAGGAAACTTTTATGCTCGCGTGGCGGAAACTGGATCAGTTCCGGGGCGAGGCAAAGTTTTCCAGCTGGCTTTATCGCATTGCTTATACCTGTTTCATGCAAGCGCATCGAGCGTCAGTGAAGCACGACCATGCCGACGAGAAGGCCATCGAGCTGTTGCCGGCGCCAATGCATGCGATCGATCTGCAGCTCGATCTTGAACGCGTCATGCACCGATTGTCTGCAGCCGAGCAAGCGGTTCTGTTGCATTGCGTGCAGATGGGGCTGAGTCACGAGGAGGCGGCCTACGTGCTGGCGATGCCGCTCGGCACCGTCAAGACTCATGCGATGCGAGGTAAGGCAAAGTTGAAAGTATGGCTGGCGGACTGGCGCGATGTCGGAACAGAGGAAACATCATGAAAGAATCGCAAGACGACACCATCGACGCGCTATTGCGTCAACAATTCGAGGGGCCCGTCGCCGACGACGGCTTCAGCGAGAAGGTGATGCAGCACTTGCCGCCGCATCGCCGCCGCAAAGTGTGGCCGATGTGGGTGGGAGTATTGCTGGGGGCAGCGGCGTGCTGGATCTGTCTGATCAATGTGCCGCTGCTGCACGTAGGCTGGCGGGATTGGTTAGCTGGAGAGCCATCGACTTCTGCCATTGGCATGTTGCTGGCGATCGCAGCCATGTCGTTGCTGGCCATGGGCTGGGGTCTCTTTGAGAGCAGAAATCGCTGAAATTCCAGCATCGGTACAATGGCACACTAGTAATTGGAACCGCCCGAATGGCCTTCCTGTTATAAGCTCGATATGTCCGCCACCCAATGCGGACGTTTCGGTCCACCTAGATTGAAGAACGATATCGCGGCGATCAGCGCCAGCGATGTGTACACCTACCGCCTCGTCAATCGGGTTCGTAGTCAACGTCACCGATGCCTCCTGCTAAGTTACGCTTTATTAATGAACTTATGGGTATAGTTATTCCATGTCGTGAGACATCAGTCCCACCGCTTAGCCGGCCTCCCCTCCTCGCGAAGCAATGTAAAGACGGATGACCCAAAGCCCGCAGGCTCCCCCTTGCGGGCTTTTTATCGCAGGCATTCGGCAGTCGCTACCTTGGGAATGTGGGGAGTCCTGGGGGACGTCTAAGCCGATTTAGATACTGGAAAACTGTCGCTTTGCGACAGGGTTACTTGTTCGCGACACGGTTAAGTGTTTTGCGACAAGGTAAGGCGTTCCCGACAACAACTGAAGCCGAAAGTCGCTTGTCCCGTAAAAACATTTGCACCAAGCCGGCGCATTGTCCATGATGGTGCAATGAGCGAGCAGCAGGCCCGAAGCTGGGTGGAGCAAATGTCGACCGGATTGGCGGTGGTCGATGGGGATTTGCGCGTTCAGTGGATTAATGCGGGGCTGGCGGAGCTGCTGGGGCTGGGCTTGCGGCATGCGCAGGGGCAGTCGCTGCAGGGGTTGCTGCAGGATGCGGGGGTGGCCGAGCAGGCGGCACGGAGTCTGGCGGAACAGCGCTCGGTGCAGTGCCGCGGGTTGCTGTTGCCCGGGGTGACGGGTGGGCAGCGGGTGGATGTGGCGTTGCAGCCACTGGAGAGCGGCGAGCTGCTGGTGGAGGTGCATGTGCTGGCGGAGCTGCCGTCCACGGTGTCGCCGCTGTCGGCCACGCTGCGTGGTTTTGCGCATGAGGTGAAAAACCCCCTGGCGGGCCTGCGTGGTGCGGCGCAATTGCTACAGCGCCGGCTGGACGACGCGGACATGCAATCGCTGGCAGGCATGGTGATCAAGGAAGCGGACCGGCTCGCTGCGCTGGCGAACCGGCTGCTGCGTCATGACGGTGCGCCGCACCTGGCGCCGGTGAACCTGCATCAATTGATGGAGCGTGTGGCGGAATTGATTCGCGCCGAACCGAAACCGCCGCGACTGCGCCCGGATTACGATCCCAGCCTGCCGGATGTAGAGGGCGATGCCGATCGCCTGCAGCAGGTGTTGCTCAACCTGGCGCGCAATGCGATCGAAGCCGGTGCCAAGACGCTGACCTTGCGCAGCCGGGTCGAGCATGGCGTGCGCCTGGGCGAACGCATGTTCCGCAGCGCGTTGCGGCTGGACGTCATGGACGACGGGCCGGGTGTGCCGCCGAGCTTGCGCGACACTTTGTTCGAACCGCTGGTTTCAGGACGCGTGGATGGCACTGGCCTGGGCCTGGCGTTGTCGCGCGAAATCGCGCATGAGCATGGCGGCGAACTGCGATACGTGAGCCGTGCGGGCGAAACCGTCTTCTCGCTTTATCTGCCTTTGCCGCCGCGCATTGGCGCCGCAACCACGGGGCGTGCTCATGGCTGACTCTCCTGACCGCTCTGGCATCTGGATCGTCGATGACGATCGCGGCGTGCGCTTTGTATTGGCGGAAGCGCTGCGTGACGCCGGCTTTGAAGTGCGCGAATTCCAGGATACGGCGAGCGTGCGCAAGGCGTTGCGCGAAGCGCTGCCGGCGCTGCTGGTGACCGACGTGCGCATGCCGGGCGAAAGCGGCCTGGCCTTGCTGGAGGAGTTGCGCGCGCAAGCTATCGGTCCGGTGATCGTGATGAGCGCGTATACCGACGTGGCCACCACGGCGGCGGCCTATCGTGCGGGTGCCGTGGATTACCTGGCCAAGCCGTTCGACCTGGATCAGGCGCTGGCTTCCGTGCAACGCGCGTTGGCGGACGTACCACATGCGGATCTGGCCTCGGCTGATACGACGGTTCCTGCCAATGCCTTGCTGGGCGAAAGCGTGCCGATGCGCGAAGTGTTTCGCCTGATCGGGCGCATTGCGGCTAGCGATCTCAACGTGCTGATCACCGGCGAAACGGGCACCGGCAAAGAATTGGTCGCGCGAGCATTGCACGAGGAAAGCGCGCGGCGCGGCAAGCCCTTCGTGGCATTGAACACGGCGGCAATTCCCAGCGAATTGCTGGAAAGCGAATTGTTCGGCCATGAAGCTGGCGCGTTCACCGGCGCGACGCGGCGCGTGGCAGGCCGCTTCGAGCAGGCGGAAGGCGGCACGCTGTTTCTCGATGAGATCGGCGACATGCCGTTGATCCTGCAAACGCGCTTGTTGCGTGTGCTGGCGGGTGGCGAGTTCTATCGCGTCGGCGGCCGGGAGTTGATCCGTTGCAACGTACGCGTCGTTGCCGCTACGCACCAGGATCTGGATGCGCGTGTGGCGGCGGGGCAGTTTCGTGCCGACCTCAAGCATCGCCTCGACGTGGTGCGCATCGAACTGCCGCCGCTGCGGCAGCGGCGCAGCGACATTCCGCTGTTGGCGCAGCACTTTCTAGCCACGGCGGCGCAGGAATTGAAGCTGCCGCCGAAACGGTTTTCCAAGGCGACGTTGAAGGCCATCGCGCAGCGGGATTTCCCGGGCAACGTGCGCGAACTGGAAAACCTCTGCCGGCGTTTGGCGGTGATTGCCACGGGTGCGGAAATCCTGCCGTCCGATTTGGGCAAGTCGACGGATGCACAGCGCGGCGATTGGACCGATGCCTTGCGCGACTGGGCCGATCGCGCCCTGGAGCGCAATGAGGCGGATATTCACGCGCGTGCGCGTGAAGCGCTCGATCGCGTACTGATGGAATCAGCGTTGGCTGCCAACGATGGGCATCGCCAACATGCGGCGGCGGCGCTGGGCGTAGGGCGTAACACGCTGACGCGCAAGCTGGGCGCTTCGCGTGCGCGGCGCAAATCATAAGAAGCAACGGGAGTCTGGTCGTGTCGACATTGAATATCCGTCCTGCCGAGCGCAAGGACATGGCTGCGATTGCCGAATGGAACGTGGCGATGGCATGGGAAACGGAGCAAAAGAAGCTCGATGTGCAGGTGCTTTCGCGCGGTGTGGCGGCGGTGCTGGATGAAGCGCGGCGCGGATTTTACCTGGTGGCTGAGCGCGATGGCGGGGCCGTGGGTTGCCTGTTGGTGACCTATGAGTGGAGCGATTGGCGCAATGGCGACTTCTGGTGGATCCAGAGTGTTTACGTAACACCGGATGCGCGCAGGAGCGGCGCGTTTCGCGCGATGTATGCCGACGTGGCGCAGCGTGCGAAGCAGGCGGGTGCGGTGGGACTGCGCCTGTATGTGGAGACGGAGAATCTACGGGCACAGCGGACGTATCGGGAGTTGGGGATGGAACAGTGCCATTACTTCATGTATGAGCAGATGCTTTGATCTTCCATTGGAAGCACTTTGTATTTGCGAGCTATCCGTTGAACAGGCTTTTCGATAAGCGCTCAACGGCGCTCAAAGCACGCCTCTCACGCCCGCTCCAAACGCCGTAATCAAGCGTGTGTAAAGCAGCTTCGGCGAAATCGCCACATCGGGGAAATCACCCACCGCGACATAGCAGCGGGTGAAATCCGGATTGCTCGGTTGCATGGGTGGGCAGCCGGCATCCGGTTTCAGGTCGTAGCTGGTGGCGTAGCGGAACGGCCAGATGTCGAACAAGGGAAGTTTGGCCGAGATATCGCTGATAAACAGGCTGATCTGGCCAAGGATGGGAATGGTCGGCTTGCGCGGGGCGATCACCCACGCGTTCTGCGGCTGGGTGGCAGCAAGGATGGAGTCGCGCAATTGGGCAGCGAAATGCTGGTCATACACGATCACGCCGCCTTCGGTGTTGTAGTGGTCGGAGCGGGGATCGAAATTGTGCGAGCCGACCATGCCTAAGTCGTCGTCGATCACCATCGATTTGGCGTGCAGGCCGAAGCGACGCCCGGGGCTGGTGAGCGGCGCGGGCCGGTTGCGTTTGCCGGTGCTGCCGAAAAAGCCCCGGTCAGTGCCAGGGAAGCGCCTGCGATGCGTTCCGGCCGCACCGGCAACGAGCGGGGTACCGCCGTCTTCGTCCTCGACGTTGGCTTGCATGTAGTCGTCGGCGGCCAGTTCGGCGCGCGGTTTCAATTCGTAGATGTTGAAGCCGTATTTGGTGAGATAGCTTTTGCGTTTCTTGTAGGAGTACGCATACACCGCAAACGCGTCGGTGGATGCCAGCGAATTGGTCGAAACGATGATCTGCGGCGCCGGGCTTTCGCGATGGAGTTTCCGGAAGATTTTCTCCGCGCGCCGGCTCATGACCAGATACGGTGTTTGCAGGATCACTTGCTGCCTGGCGTGGTTGACCAGCTGCATCAGGTGCGCGGTGAATTCGCGTGCCTGGCGTCGCGACGGTTGCTCGGTTTTGGCGGGCAGGTCGCTGAAATACTCCACCTTGCTGGTGTGCAGGGCGTTGTCGAGCACGTGCTCGTTGAGCCAGTCCGGATCTTCCGCCTCGGCCTGGGCGGCGGCCACGCGCGCCGGATAGACATAGTGGGGACCCGGCCACGGCGGTGCCGAAGGGGTGCGCACGATCAGGTGATTCACGTCGCGCAGATGCGTCAGCGGCACCGCGCGCTTGTGTTTCCAGAACAGGTTGAACGCCTTCGCCATCTGCTGCGCGGCCGGGCCGCCGACCATGATGTCGCGATCGACATAATCAAAATCGTTGTCCCAGTTGAAGTAGCGATCCTGGTAGTTGCGTCCGCCAGTGACCCCGATGGTGTCGTCCACCACCAGCAGCTTGTTGTGCATGCGCTGGTTGAACCTCATGAAGCAGCAAACCAGGCCGGCGGCGAAATCCAGTGGCGACGTGCGCGAGTTGTGGAAGGTGGGGTTGTACAAACGGATGTGCAGGTTCGGACTGGTGCGCGCGAGTTGGGCGAGCAGGGCCGGATCCTCGAACGAGAACAACTGGTCGGCAAGAATGCGTACGTTGACGCCGCGCCGCGCCGCGTCGACCAATTCGCTGAGTGCGAGTTGGCCGAGGTCATCCTCGTCCCAGATGTAGCTCTGCACGTCGATCGATGTTTTCGCCGCTCGGATCAGGTTGATGCGTGCAGCCAGCGACGCTTCGCTGTCGTCGAGCAGGGTGACGATATGCTCGGGATGATCTGGCGTGGATGCCGCCATGGCTTGCGCGGCGGCATCCAGCAGCGGCGACGGCGTGGCGCAGTGGTCGTCGCGATTGCAGGTGCTCTGGCGATCGGTGCTGGCGGCGACGACGGTGTCGGCTTGCTTGATCTGCGCGCGGCTCAACGTGCAGCCCTGCAGCAGGGATGCCAGCAGCAAGATCAGAAGGACGGTGCAACGCGTACGCATCGGCAACTCGTTTAGCGGATGTGCAACGTTGTACCCAATGCCACATCAAGGGCTTGGTAGTGTGCCTGGACTGCTGTCCCCCTGCCTCTCCACATACGGTTCACTTTCCTTAAGTTGCGTACAACGAGCACTTGAGCTGGGCCGCAGGGCGCCCGGCCAGGCCATCATAACGAGCGATCAGTAACGGCCGTTCAACGGATTTCCGGGCGCAGTGTGATGTTGAGGTTGAGGTCCACGCGGTCGGAGAGCGCGAGCCGGTCGCTGGTCATGCCGAAGGTGCTGCGCTGGAGCATGCCGCGCAGCACGATCTTGCACGGCGTCGTCACCGGCTGCTGGCATTGCACCGGCTGCATGTTGAAGTGAATGGGGGCGGTGACGCCGCGCAAGGTGAGGTAGCCGGTTAGCGTGCCACCATGCTCCAGATCCTGTTGCGCGATGGGATCGGAGACGAAGTGGATGGTGGGGTGATGCTGCACATCGAAGAACGATGGCGCCAGCAACAGCTGGCGCATGCGCCTGGATGGCAGGCTGACGCTATCGACCGGGATGGTGGCATTGACGACCCAGCTGTCCGGGCGCGGCCCGGTGACCACGTCGCCGTCGACGTGCGTGAATTCGCCGTTGACCTTGTCCAGCCAGAACAGGCGAACGCGGAACATCGCTTCGGAACTGCTGGAGTCGATGCGGTAGTCGTTGTCGTGGGGCCCGGCCCATAGGACCAGCGGCATCAACAGCAAAAACGCCAGGTGCCGCGCTACGTACGGCTGCAATGGGGGGAAGATGCGTGCATCACATCTTGCGGACCTTCTGAACATCTGCGTCGCCTACGCCAATGGGCAAAAAGCATCCCTGCGCTTCATGGCGACCAGAACGCGTCCAGTCGTGCGTTGCCCGGTTCCAGCGGGCCATCGAGATGGAGCACGGCCAAGCCGGCTGGCGGCATGCCGCGGAAATCTTCCGAGCGTCCTTCCACCAGCAGCGCGACCAGCCGCTCGATGCCTGGATTGTGGCCGACCAGCATGACGGTGTTTACATCGCCGTGCTGGTCGAGCAGGGCCAGCAGTTCGCCGGGCGTGGCGTTGTAGATTTCGGAGGCCGTCTGCATGGCCGGGGCGCGCTCGATCTCGGCCAGCGCCAGGTTGGCCGTGGCGCAGGTGCGTTCGGAGGGCGAGCACAGCACGCGGTCCGGGCGCTTGCCGTGCTTTTTCAGCCACTCCCCGGCGGCACGCGCTTCCTGTTCGCCGCGGCCGCTGAGGCGGCGCACCTCGTCTTCCCCGCCGGGCGGGGCGGGCTGGGCCTCGGCGTGACGCAACAGGATCAGTTCGTGCATAGCGGTGTGTTCTCCCGGAGGATGTCTTGGTTCATGTGAAAGTCGCGCCTTAGTGCTGGCGCTTGATCCAGCGCAGCAGCGGGGTCCAGTCCTGCTGGTGGCCACGGACCTGCTCGGAGCCGTAATCGAAGATGCCTTTGCCCAAGGAAGTGAGCAAGACGTAGGCCTGGGTGTCGCGCAACTGCGCTACCACGGGAAAGGGTGCCTGTTCGGCCAGTTGGTTGATCGCGTCCTGGCTGGCGTGCGTCCAGGGTTTGAGGCGATTGCCGACCAGGGCGACCGGCAGCTTGCCGCGCTTGATGCGGGCGATGCCGTGCAGATGCTCCAGGAAATTCAACGTGGCATGCAGGTCGAAGGAGGAGGGCAGCACCGGTACCAGCACCACGTCGGCTCGTTCCAGGTAGGGTTCGAGTGCCTTTTCGTGCGAGCCGGCCGGGGTATCGATCAGGACGCGATCGGTGTCCTCGGGCAGTTTCTCCATTGCCCGGCGGCTGCCTTCCACGGCCAGCACGCCCGGCACGTTCTCCGGGCGCAGGCTTGCCCAGCGATAGCTGGAGCCTTGCGGATCGCTATCGACGATGGCGGTGCGCTTGCCATCCTGCGCCCAGTGCGAAGCAAGCTGGGTGACCAGCGTGCTCTTGCCGCAACCGC
>NZ_DAIOEU010000070.1:0-22263 GCF_036746095.1 Dyella sp. | reverse complement strand
CGGTGTAGTCGTACATATAGATGATGTGATGCGAGGGCTGGTTGCTGTGGCCGTATTGACCCATGCGCACCGATTGCGCCTCGCGCATCTCGTGGATCGGCTCGCCATAGCCGCCGACATGGTAGACGCCGGGCGTCGCGAAGAACTGGTCCAGCTTGTTGGCGAGTGCAGCGCGGCCACCATATAGCGCGGCGAGGCCGGCGCCGTCCTGCGGCGCGTGGAACGCCATGTTCCAGGCATCCGTTTCGGTGTAGTCGTCACCCCAGCGCAGCGGATCGAAATTCTGTTTCGTATAGCGCCAGTGGCCTTGCGCGTCGCGCGCAACGAAGAAGCCAATGTCCGGGTTGAAGAGGTTGGCGTAATCCAGCGCGCGCTCGCGGAAGTAGCTGGCGTCGTCGGCGTATTGGGCTTGATAGGGATCCTGCGCATCGCGGCGCGTGGCGAGTGCGCTCGCCAGATTGCCGATGGCGAAGTCGGCGATATAGCCGTCCATCGACCAGGAAAAGCCTTCCTTGATCGCGTCGTCGGTATAGCCGTTGAAGATCGAACGCTGCAGGCCTTTGCGGCCGGTGCCTTTGAGCGGGCTGACCACCGTCGCATCCTTCAACGCCGCCTGATAGAACGACTGCACATCGAAGTTGTGCACGCCTTTCAGCCATGCATCGGCGAACGCCACGTCGGCGCTGGTGCCCACCATCAGGTCGGCATAACCCGGCGAGGACCAGCGCGCAATCCAGCCGCCGTCGCGGTATTCCTGCACGAAACCATCAATGATCTCGCCGTCCAGTTTGGGCGCCAGCAGCGCATAGGCCGGCCACACCGTGCGGTAGGTGTCCCAGAAACCGTTATTGACGAACACCTTGCCATCGACGATATGCGCTCCCGTCTGTGTGGGCGTGTTGTTGCCGACGGCAGGCGAGAACGGGCTGGCGTAGCGATACATCGGTCGTTCGGCGCTACCAGTGTTCTCGTAGGCCGAGTTGGGATACATGAACAGGCGGTAGAGATTGGAGTACAGCGTCACCAGCTCGCCATGACTGGCGCCTTGCACGTGCACGATGCGCAGTTGCTTGTCCCATATCTTCTGCGCACGTTCGCGCACGCCATCGAAGCTTTCCTGCGGCGCGATTTCCAGGGCCAGATTGTGTTTGGCCTGTTCCAGGCTGATCAGCGACGTGGCAATGCGCACGTTCACCGTTTTGGTTTTCGAGGTGTCGAAGCCGAACCAGGCGGTGACGTTGTCGCGGCCTTCGCCGCTGAGCCGTCCGCTTTCGGCAACCGGCTGATCGACGGTGGCGTAGAAGAACAGGCGCGTCGCGCCGGTGGAGAGCACGCTCTTTACGTCAGAGTAACCACTAAAGCTGCGATGGACGGGATCGAGCGTGATGCCGCCTTCGTTCGTGCGATTGTCGAACACCAATTGCCCGCGTTTGCCGGGGAAGGTGAAGCGAAGCATCGCGGCGTGATCGGTCGGGGTCATTTCTCCGACGATGCCGTTGTCGAACGTCACCTTGTAGTCATGCGCATGGGCGACTTCGTGGTCATGGCTGAAACTCAATGCGCGCTTTTCACGATTCGCGCTGGGTGCTCCATCGGCAACCGCCGCCGGCATGATCTGTAACGTCTGCCGATCGCCCATCCACGGGCTGGGTTCGTGCGAAAGCGAGAAGGCTTCGATGCGCGGGCGGTTGTTCGCATCGTTGCGCTGCTGGTATTGGTACATCCAGTCCGAGCCCGCGTCGGTCACCGGCGTCCAGAAATTGAAGCCATGCGGCAGCGTGACGGCCGGAATATTGTTGCCGCGCGAGAAGGTGTAGCCGGAGTTGGTGCCGCGCAGGATGTTCACATAATCGCTGGGCCGCTCGTTGGCAGCGTACGCGGGTGCGGCTGCGATGCGCAGGTCGTCAAGAAAGCCTTCGATGTTTCCGGCAGGGCCAGCATGCGCCAGCACGATCTGGCGAATACGGCGCCCGGCCGCCACCTTGCCCAAGTCGATCGTCAGCTTGTTCCATTGATTGACATACACGGTGCGGCTTCTGCCAAGCGCATCGGCATTGGCGGGAATGCGATGCTGATCGCGTGCCCGGCTGGTGGAAAGACGCGTGCCGTCATCGAACACCAGGTCGACAGCGACGTAGGTGGATGGATCGGCGAGATCGTTCGCGGCGATGCAGGGAAATAGCAGATAGGAAAGCTGGGTATCCGCCTGGACGGGAATGTCCACGTCAAACAGCTTGGCTTCCTGCTCGCCGCCGGCGTGACCTTGGTAATGAAGCGAATGAAGACCGGTAAACCCAACGCCGGGCTTGGCGCTGTAGGCATCATCCATTGAAGGGCCCCCGCCGGTCTCGACGGTAAACGCGGTGTTGGTAGACGCGGCAATAGGTGCGGGCTCGCCGGTTTCGAACGAGGTGTAGAACGCGCCGCTGCCATCTGCGCTGGCGATGGTGGAGCAGCAAGCGAGTGCAAGGAAAAGCAAGTTCTGCCGGAACGGGCGAGTCATGACACCTGGCATCTGGGTACCCCTGTGGAGAGCGCTTGCGGGCGGGAAGATCGCGCCAAGAGCCGGATTTGATCGATCTAAAGAACGAGTGTCAAACCGCAGCGCAGCATGTTCGCGTGCCTGCCCGCCATGGATGGGATGGTTGGACAGGCCTGCGAATGCGCGCGAGAAACAGCTTCGTTCCCTTCCGTCGCAGGGAGCGCGCTGAGCTGGCGATGTCGATTCCGCCCTTTCTCATTCGACGAGTACAAGAGCAAACTCTTACGCCTGCATCGCAAGGACATTCTGATGAGTCACGCCGGACATTCTCCCCACATCGCCATGCATCCCGATCGCCGCTGGCTGGCCCTTGTCGTGCTATGCCTGGGCGTGCTGATGATCGTGCTGGATACCACGATCGTTAACGTCGCCTTGCCTTCCATCAAAGTGGATCTGAAATTCGGCGACACCGAGCTGGCCTGGGTGGTGAATGCCTATTTGCTGACCTATGGCGGCTTTCTTTTGCTGGGCGGCCGCCTGGGCGATCTGTATGGACATCGCCGCTTGTTCCTGATCGGCATCGCGGCTTTCACCCTGGCTTCACTCGCGTGCGGACTGTCCACCACGCAGATCGCCCTGGTGAGTGCCCGCGCCGTGCAGGGGCTTGGTGGTGCCGTGGTTACCGCAGTGGCGTTGTCGCTGATCATGGATCTGTTTACCGATCCGCAGGATCGGGCCAAGGCCATGGGTGTCTACGGTTTCGTGTGCGCGGGCGGCGGCAGCCTTGGTGCGATGCTGGGTGGTGTGCTTACCAGCAGCCTGAGTTGGCATTGGGTGTTCCTGGTGAATCTGCCGATCGGCATCGGCGTAATGGTGGCTTCGCTGCGATTGTTGCCGGCGGCAGGTGGAACCGCCGTTTCAAGGCACCTGGATGTGTGGGGCGCTGTCACAGTGACGGCAGCGCTGATGCTGGCCGTGTATGCCATCGTCAACGGCAACCAGGTCGGTTGGCTCTCGGCGCGCACGCTGGGGCAGTTGGCGCTGGCGCTGGTCTTGCTGTTGCTGTTCTTGTGGCTGGAAGCGCGTGTGCATACGCCATTGATGCCGTTGCGCTTGTTCCGTCTGCGCAATCTGACGGTTGCCAATGTCGTCGGTGTGTTGTGGGCCGCGGCGATGTTCGCGTGGTTTTTCCTGTCTGCGTTGTATATGCAGCTGGTGCTGGGTTATGGACCGATGGAAGTGGGACTTGCCTTCCTGCCTGCCAATCTGATCATGGCGTTTTTTTCGCTGGGGCTTTCGGCCAAATTGGTCATGCGCTTCGGCATTCGCCGGCCGCTCGTGGCGGGCCTTGCGTTGGCCGCATGCGGTTTGCTGCTTTTTTCGCGTGCCTCGCAGCACGGCCATTTCCTGACTGACATCTTGCCCGGCATGGTGTTGCTCGGCGTTGGCGCGGGAGTGGCTTTCAATCCGGTGCTGCTGGCGGCGATGAACGATGTGGGGCCATCGGAATCCGGACTGGCATCGGGCGTGGTGAATACCGCTTTCATGATGGGCGGCTCGCTCGGCTTGGCGGTACTGGCAAGCCTGGCGGCGGCGCGCACGCAAGCCGTCGAAACAGCAAACGGCACGAACATGCTGGCGCTGACATCGGGTTATCAATTGGCCTTTTTGGTGGGTGCGTGTTTTGCAGTGCTGGGCGCATTGGCGGGGGCCGTGTTTTTGCGTACGGCATCGGCGGTGGGAGGCGAGCAGGCCGCTGCGATGCATTGAGGCGATACTTATTCAGTGTTGCCTTGCGTAGCGCCATCGTTGCTACGCAGGATCAATGTGCTTGTTGTTTTGAGTTTCGCCTCGCATGGATCAGGAGCGTGTCAGAAACAGGGATGGTTTCGTACCAATCCTATCTTGCTCCCGCTTTTGCATGCGTATCCTCACGTTCATAACGGCATAGGCGCGCAGATCGTTTTTGCGCGCCGTGCGATGATTCGTGCCTATCAGGGGCTCCCCAGGACGGCGAAGATGACCTCGGAACGCAACGCCAAAACCATGTTGGCAAAGCTCGCGACCTTGTCGTGCTGGATGCGACGTGGGCCGACGGCCTGTCTTCATGTGCGCGGTGTGGGTGTCCTGATGCTGATGTGCGTGAGCGTGATCGCGTGCGGTCATCGCGCATTGGACAAGGCCGCTTTGCAGGAAAAAGCGAAGGTTTCCGCCGTGCGCGCGGAGGGCAGTCCGTCCGGTGCGGCAAGCGAGGCGCGGAATGCAGAGCAAGCCACCGCCACGCCGTCGGCGGCGATGCTGAAAGAACACGTCGTATCTGGCACGCCTACGAAGCAAGCGGCATCCGCCGGTGGCATGTCCAAGCTTGAAGCGCCACTTTTCGAAGGAGTCATTGGCGAGGCTTCGTTTTCACTCGAGTCTTTACCCATTGAAGAAGCACCTCGCGCGGCGACGGATTCGGACGTGCTACCTGCTCCGACACCTGCACGTGCCGCCGCTTCCAATGAAAGCCTGGCATCCAGATTTCATTGGGGGCTTTTGCTAGGCAGTGTTGCCTTGCTCGTCATCGCCGGCCTGGCGTTGGCCTTGGCGTTTGATAACCGCCGTCATCGTCGACTGCGGATGGCGGTGCGCCTCGCTCCCGTCATGGGGAATGAGGCGCTGGTCGGAGACAGCGCCACCCCTATGCCCGAGCAGAAGGAAACCGAACTTCCCCCTGTAGCCGTTGATGCATCATCGATGATGCCCGGGCCGATATTTACCTTCGTGATGGAGGATGGCAGGTTGCCCGGATCTGCGCATCGCGATCACGGGCCTATACCGTTTTCGCGGCTGGATTGGTGCTATTCGCCGGGGAAATTCGAGTCGCCCGAGCAGTGGGCCATGGAGTCGCCGGTCGATTTTCTTCCTGCGTGGCTGTCTGCGCAGATGGCGCGGAAAGTTGAGCTGCCGCATGTTGAATCTGGCGAATCTGTCGAATCAAAGGACGTCGCAGGGTCTGTTGGATCCGCTCAGCCGGTCAGTGCTTCTGCAGCAGCTGAAGACGCACCGCCCACCGCGCAAAGCGTCGCTGAGCCGGGGTGGGAACCCGCTATCGAAAGTGATCCACTGGCCGAGCTGTTCGACCGGCTGGAGCATCATGCCATGCGCGAATCCAGCGATATTCCCCTGCTGCTGGTCGAACGCGACAGCGACCTGCCTCAGATCCTGCGCACGACCGCCGAAGCGGTGCCGCAGAACGTGCTAAAGACCTGGGAAAGCATGCTGCGGCAAGCCATCGCCGGTGCGCATTCGTTGACGTTGCCCTCGCTGCTGGTCAGCACGCTGCTGCTGCGTGCCGATGATGCCGAGCCCCACGATGCCGAAACGTTGTATGCGGAAGCGGAACGGTGGATCGATTTGAGCGTGGCCTCGGATCATGAGCGCCGCGCTGCATGGGAAGCGCGGCGACTGAATGTCGACCTTCGCCGAGCCAAGCGAAAGCAAGGTGCGGCGCGCCTGCTTTGGTTGCGTGGCGTGCAGGCGCGGTACGCACCGCAGTTGGCACAGGGTGCGCCGCCAATGCTGCTGGCCTGGATCGATGTGTTGACGTTCTGGGCGCAATGCCAATTGGGTGATGCCGCCCTCTCGCGCTACACCGAGGCTGAGGCTGTCTGTCTACGCCTCGGTGAGCTGCCTGCCTGCGCCGATGCCGCGCAGCAGCGCCGTGCCGACGTACTGCGCCGGCGTGCGACGGTCGAGCAGGGCGGTGCACGCATGCACAGCTTGGATACGGCACAAGCGTTGGCCGATGCGCTCTACGCGAGCATGCCAACTGCCGAAAACGCGCTGGCTATTGCTGAGATCGCGTTGGCTCGTGGCAATGTGCTGCCGCCCGTACAAGCGCAGCAAGCCTATTCGCATGCCTTGATGCATGCGTTCATGGCCGAAAACGATCCGCGCTGGCGTGAACAAGCGCTGCAATGCCGCCTGGCTGTGCAATGGGCGTATGAAAATCTGCCGGGCATGGATGTCCAGGGCGATGTTGCCTTCAAGCTGGCAGAGCGCCTGCAAACCTTGCGCGTGAAAGATCCGGATACCTTGCATCGCATGGCGCAAACCTATCTGCGTAACGCGGATTTTGCGGGTACCTGCCAGTTGTGTGAGCACGCGTGGCGCAACGGCGCCGCAACGCCGGCGCTGCTTTCCACGTGGCAGGAAGCATGCAGGCAATGGACCCGTACCTCTTCCCCGCAGGAGCAATGCGTTGCCCGGCAGCAAACGATGCGGCAGCTCAGCATTGCAAGCGCCATGCGCTAGTCGATTTCCCCCTCAGTCATCCCCTTCATCGAGAGGCCTCACCATGAACGCTAAAAAGAAATCTTCCGATTCACGCCTGTGGTCAACACGCTACGGCATGATGGCCGCCGTTGCCGCGAATGGAGCGGTGGGCCGCTCGCTGCAGCGCTACGGCGAGTGGGCCGAGCAGGAACTCAATTTGTTGAGCGGGTTGATCGAGGAGGGGCAAAGCGTGCTGGAGTTCGGCGGCGAGTACGGCGCGCACACATTGTGGTTTGCGCAGGCCGTGGGGGAAAAAGGCGCTGTGCACGTGGCCGAGCCGCGCCGACTGCCGTTCCAGCAATTGTGCGCAAACGTGGCGATCAATCAGCTCACCAATGTGTATACGCATTCGCGTTGGCTGGGGCGCTCCGATGCGCAACTGGCGTTTTCCTCGCTACCGGGCGGCAAATTGCACAACGGCGAGCAGGATGAAACCGTCGGCACGACGACCGTCGACAGCCTGGAGCTGGAAAACCTGCACCTGCTCAAGATCAACGTGCCAGGCAGCCTGGTCGACTTGTTGCAGGGCGCGGCCGAGACTGTTCGCAAGCACCGGCCGATCATCTACTACCGTCTCTCCGATATCGAACATGTGGAAGCGGAAGTGCACGCGATCAAGGAGCTGGGCTACCGTTGCTGGTCGCATACGCCCTACCTGTACAACGCAGATAACCATGCCGGCGAAAGCACCAATATCTTCCCAGGCTGCGTGCAGCAGAACGTGATTGCTTCGCCGGTGGAAAATCGTTTTGAGCTGGAGCAGCGTTATGAGTTGTAAGCCGTGCCATGCGTTGCCTTGAAGTAGCATGCCACTCCAATGCCGCCATTCCTGCGAAAGCGCCTCGCTTTCGCAGGAATGACGGACAATGAATTTTTGCCCCGTTTTCGAGTCTCCGCTCGTAGGCTGGAATGAAATCCCTGCAACGCCGTGTTGCAGGCTGGCGGCGGCGATACTTATTCAGTGTTGCCTTAACCTTCCAATCCTATTTTTCGATGCGATAGTTCAAGCTCGCGCGATTGAAGTCCGTGGCATTCTGCGCTTCGAAGTTCCAGCGCCGGCTCAGGCGATAACGCAGCGTGATGACCTGGCCCGGCTCGAACAGTCCGATACCATAGCTGAGATAAAGCCGCGGCGACAAATATTTGCCGACGGTGAAGGCGGAGCTGCCATTCAAGGCTTCGCTGCTGCTGACGCCGATGTCCTCGATGCCGAGCTTGCTGCCGATACTCTTCGCCAGCAGATTGCCGGTGGCCGAACCAAGCGCCTGGGCGGCCGCGTTCACCATATTGCTTTCACCGCCGCTGCTCACTTGCGAGATGGGTTTGCCGGTAATCAGATAAGAAAGCGCATCGGATTGATCCATTACCGGGTTCGAGAACACGGTGAGCACCGGACGCTTGGCGGTACCGGTAATCTGCAAACCTACCTGCTGGCCCTCATTGATGGTGGCGTTGGGTTGCAAGCTGCGGATGGCCTTGATGTTGAGGCCGGGGTTGTCGATCGGCGTGCTGGCGAACAGCAACTGTCCCTGCTGGATGTTCAGGTTTTGGCCGTAGGCCTTGTACGTACCGCTGACATTGACTTGTCCTTGCCCCGTGGTGGCGCGATCCGGGCGTTCGTCGACGGTAATGACGCCGCTGAGACGTCCATTCAACCCCATGCCGACAAGATGCGCACGCTGGCCAAGATCGAGCTTGATGGACGCGTGGATCGGCGTCGAACCGCTACCGGCGGCCGGCTGTGGCTCATCGACGACGACGACGTCGGGCGATGCTTTATTGGCGCCGCCGCCCGGCAACTTGTCCAGGTTGACATCGGCGTTATCCAGCCGCACGGAGCCGGTGGCCTGGAGGCCTTGGGCATCGTGGCGCACGAGCAAGTCAGGTGTTAGCGCGACCTTCGCGGCAGGGATGTCGATCACGGTGACGTTGTCGCCTTTCAAAGTGATCGCCGTGGACGTTTGCGTATCCAGGCCTGCCGTGCCGCTGATGGCGAGCGTGCCCTTGCCGGATTGCACGCTGCCGTTGATGTTCAATACGCGCGCATCGCTGGTACTTGCCACAAGTTTGCCATCGGTGAGCTTCAGCCCTGCATCGGGTACTTCGGCGGCAAAACCATTGACGGTCGCCTGGCCGGTGATGTCCGGCGTGGATAGCGTGCCGCCGAACCTGAAGTCACCGTCCACGTGTCCTTTGACGTTGGCGAGCGTATCGGTAAACAGGCTGATGAAGGCGACGTCTTCCAGGTGCAGGCCAACCTGGCCGCTCAGTGATTGCTGCTTCCCCGTGACGGCGATCTGGCCGTCCAAACGGCCGTTGCCCTGGATGGATGCATGCAGGGTGGCTTGCTGGTTGTCCGGCGCAAGCGTGGCATTCAAGGCGAGATCCTTGTACGACAGCAACGGCTGATCGGGATGCTCGTTATAGGTAATGCGGCCTTGCGCCGAAGTAATCGATGCATTGCCGGTCACTGCCCCTGCTGCCGTGCGTCGAAGCTTGCCGCTGCCTTCCAGGGAGCCATCGGCGCTGATCGGCATATCGGTGCTGCCGGCAGCGCTGGCGACCAAGGCCAGCGGCACCGCATGCAAGCGATAGCCGGCGTCGAGATTGCCGCCTTTATCCAGGTTGCCGTTGACGCAAAGCAGCGGCTCGCCGGCGGTAAGACACAGCTCGCCCAGGCTGGCGCTGCCGTTGTTCCAGCCCATCGGGGTGGGCTGTTGCAGATGCCAGCGAGGCAGCCCCTGCACGTCCAGGGTGAGCGATGAGAGCGTGCCGTTCCAGTTGTTGCCCTTCAACGCGCCACGCAGTGTGAGCGAGGTGGAGAGCGGCGCGCCTTGCGCATCCAGCCTCAGTTCGTGTTGGGCCGACGTGCCCTGGCCATTTACTTGGATCTGCTTGAACGCCAGCCCGCCGAGTTCGGCGCCGGCCGCATGCAGCTGCAGCTTGCCGCCGATGCTGTTGATGTCGGGTATGTCTGCCTGCAGTTGCAGCTGTTGCGCGCGCTGGTTGTCAAAGGCCAGCGACTGGCCTTGCAGGCTGCCGTTGACGGCAAGCTTGGGATACTTGCCGCGTATGCTGAATTGTCCGTTGAGCGCCCCCGCCGCTTGCGGCAGCCAATCGTTCAGCGAGGCAATGGCCAGTGTCACGCTGGCATCGTTGCTGTCGCCAGGACGTGCCTGCACTTTTATCGTGCTGCTGCCGGATGCAAGGTCAAGCGTGCCGTCCAGCACATGGTTCGGCGACAGATGCAAATGACCGGTTCCGCGCAGCTGGCGTTGGCGCAGTTGTCCGTCGAGTTTGCGCAGTTCGAGCGTGAGGTCCGGACCGTTCGGGGCGAGCTTGCCTTGCGTGGTGAGATCGGCATTAAGCGAGCCTGACCAGCCAGCCAGCAACTGGCCTGGGTCGAATTTGTCGGCCTTGGCCTGCAATTGCCAAGCGAGATCCGGATGCAAGGTAAGCGTGCCTTGTGCGGTGAGGTTGCCCTGCGGTTGCAGCACGCTCAAGGTGTGCAACTGGACCTGCTGCGAGGTGCCATCCAGATTGAGCGCAAGCTTTGCCAGCTTGCCCGGCGGGCCGAGCGTGACATCACCCTCCGCGTGATACGCCTCAGCGCTGCCTTTGGCCGCGAGACGCCCATGGCTGTCGAGCACTTGCCCTGCAAGATCGGCCGGCAATTCGACGTCGTTCCAGTCGACGACGAGATCGGCATTGAGCGGATGCGCATCGAGCTGGACCGTGCCCGCGGCGTGCAACGTGCCCTTGATCTGGGGTGACGCAATTTGCAGCCGCTGCAAGGTCAGCCGCTTGAAATCCTGGTCGAGGCTCGCCTGCAACGGCTGCAGCACGATGCGATATTGGTTGAGATCGAGTTGGCCGGTGAGGGTGCCGCCTTGCTGGTCGCCGCTGCCTTGCAGATGGGCGGCCAGGCGCGTGATCGAGCTGCTGCCGAGCAGCGGCTTGGGATCGAACGATGGCGCATCGAGCGTGGCGTTCCACGCGTTGTTCTTGAGTTGGTCCAGATCGAGCTGGAATTGCGCGGCCATCGGTTGCGCCAGGGACAACTGCAATTGCGCGGTGCGGCCGTTACCTTGCGCATCGAGCGTGCCGGCGTATTCGGTATCGCCAATCTTCCACGCCGCTTCGGCATGGCCCTTGCCGCGATAGCGGCGGCCGATGCTCAGTTGACCGTCGAGATCGACATGGCCATCCGGCGCGCGCAATGCCAGCTTGCTCACCGTCATGCCGCCGTTGGTCCAGCTGCCGGCAAGATCCAGCTGGTCGGCGGCGAACAGCGGCTTGCCGTCTTCCTTGATCGTGACCGGCCCGATATGCACGCGATCCAGTACCAGCGCAATCGGCGGTTTCAGCGAGAAGCTGCTGGAGGAGGATGTATTTTCCTGCGTGGCGGGCAGCGCCGCGTCCACGCGGCCGACACGCAAATCGACCACGTGCAGGCGCTTGTAGAGCAGGGCGGCGATGTTCCAATCCAGATGTGTCCGCGTGATGACGACAGCGGTACCTTTGCCGTCGTCATAGCGCAGCGAGCCGATATCGACCGGGCCGATCAGGCGCCCTTGCGCCTGTTGCACCTGCAAGGCGCCATGCATGAAAGCCTGCGCTTGCCCCAGCGCGAAGTTCAAGCCGGAACGGGTGCATAGCAACCAGCCCAGGCCGCTCGCCACCAGCACCACAAAGGCGAAAAGAAGAATGCCGATCAGCCGTAGCCAGCGGCGGCGAGGACGGGGTGCGGGTTGTGTCGTATTCATTGCTGCAACCCTTATAAGTCCGGCCCGATCACGAGGTGCAATTCCACGCCGTGACGTTGCGCATCGTTGATGGGCGTGCCGACATCCACACGGATCATGCCGACCGGCGAACGCCAGCGTACGCCGACACCCGTGCCGATTTTCGGATGCACGTCGACGCCGTTGAAGGCATTGCCGGCGTCGACAAAAGTGGCGATGCCCCAGCGTGGCGTGAAGTAATGTTCAAGCGTGGCGCTGGCAATCACCAGGCTGCTGCCGCCGATCACGCGGTCATAACTGTTCTCCGGACCGATGCCCTGGAATGGATAGCCGCGAATCGATTGATCGCCGCCGGCGAAGAAGCGCAGCTGCGGCGGCAGGGCCTCGAAACGGTTGGTCCACACATGGCCGAGGTCGCCTCGCAGAATCAGGCGATTGGTGCGCCAGAACGAGTGGATCCATTTGCCGCTGGCGGTGATTTCGCTGAAGCGCGCGGTGGAGAACAAACTGTCGACCGTGCTACGCGCGTCAAAATTCAGCGACCAGCCGCGACGCACGAAGTCGAAGTTGTCGGCCATCTTGCGGCTCAGTGAGCCTTCGGCGTAAACCAGCGTGCTGCTGCCGTGTTCCACGCCGGGAGTGCTCGCCGGTTCGTTCGGGGTTTTGCCGACGTCGAACGTGCCGGTCAGCGCATGCACGCCGACCGTGCGCACCCATTCGTGCCAGAGCTCGCTTTCGTTGGCGACCAGCTCGAGCGTGCGTGATTGCGAGGTGACGGTATTGGCGTCCCGGTAGGTGGCGCCGAAGTTGAGGCTGCGCTGATTGTCGCCCGGCAGCGGGATGGTGTACTGGCTGGACAGTGTTTTCAGCCGCTGCGCCAGCACGATGTCGTTTTTCCACTTGTGACCGTAGCGATTGACCCAGCGATATTCGATGCCGCCGCGCACGCCAACGCCGGTATCCGTGCCGACGAACAAGCCGCTGGTGTAGATCCGTCGCTTGGCCGGGGCCAACTGCACCTTGACGTCGACGATGCCGTCCTTTGCCGTATCGGTTTCGGGCATGACGTTGACGACCGAGAAATAGTCCGCGCTGTTCAACGCCTGCTGCAGCGTGAGCAACTGGTTCTGGTCGAAGTAGTCGCCGGATTTGAATGGCACGTAGCGTTGCAGGAAATCCGGCTGGAATTGCGAGCCTTCGAATTGCACCAGCCCGTAGCGGTAGCGGCGCCCGGCATTCCAGGCGAGGTGAATGGCGGCGCTGTGCTCGCCGCGGTTCACTTCCACGCGATGTACGGTGAGCTTGGCGTCGAGATAGCCGTTGGCCGTCAGTGCGTTGTTCAGGGCGTCGCGTGCGGCATCATAGTCGGCATCGTCCAGGCGCTGGCCTTTGAGTTTCTCGATGCCGCGGCGAGCCGCACGGATCGGGCGCAGCGCAGCTGCGGAAGGATCAAGCTGGACATCGGTTGACGCGACTTTCACCGGTTCGCCGGGCGCGACGTGCAAGGTGATGCGCCAGTCCTTGCCGGCGTGTTCGATCTTGCCGGTGACATGTGCATCGTAGTAACCGTAGGGACGCAGCGCGTTGCCTGCCTCGGCATCGGCGCGATCATAGAGGCGATGCACTTGCGCCTCGCTGACGTCGCGCGCGGCATATTGGGAGAGGCTTACGCCAGCGACGACGGCAGCCTTGAGCGGATCATCCACGCCATCCACCACAAGCTGCACCCCCGCGTGGCTCAACGCAGGAACAAACAGCAGGAGGAACAGGCTCAGATGATGGCGAATCTGGCGCATGCGTTAGAGTTCCATCCTGGATTGAGCGTCGCAAGTGGCAGCTTAGCGAGGCGGGTGTGCACCGCGCATTAAGGCTGTTCCGATTTTGCGGTGCGTGTCGCCTGTCAGTGCGGTAGCCCTATCTATGCAAGGCCGTCATTCCCGCGCAAGCGGACATCCATTTTTACGTTGCATCCGGTGAAATGGATGCCTGCCTTCGCAGGAACGACGGCCATGGGTACGACGCGTCAACCGGCTTTGTCACCGGACTTGTGTGCAATCCACGCACCCGCCAGCGCCGAGAAATACGGGATCGACTGCGCAGCCAGAATGAACATCCACAACTGGCCTTCGGTGAAATGCGCGGCAGTGCTCTTGGCCATGCCGATGACACACAGCATGAGCGCGATGAACATCAGCATTTCTTCGCGCACGGGCGTGAAGGCGGCGAAGTTGCTGCCGCCCAGGCGGCGGCTCTTGGCGGTGACCACGAACGAGGTTTTCTCGCGCGTGAGGCCGTGCAGAATGCCGCGCGCGATGGCATGGCTCAAACTCATGCTGGCCAGCGAGGCCATGATGGTGTCGTACCAGCCGCACGGCACACGCGCGCGGTACAGCACCACGCCGAAGATGGCCTTGGCGAAGAAGAAGCCGATGATCGGAACCAGGAACAGCTGCATCGGCAAGCTGAAAACCTGCGGCAGGCCGACCATTCCGGCGGTCCAGAAAATCGCCATCATGGTGAAGATCAGGTGCAGCGCATCAGCGAACCAGCTGAACCAGCCGGTGAGGAAGTGGAAGCGCTGGCCGCCACTGAGTGGCCCTTTCCTGACCATCCAGTTCCAGCGACCCTTGAGGATCTGCATGGCGCCGAAGGCCCAGCGGTAGCGCTGGCTCTTGTACGCCTTGAAGTCGGCGGGGGTGAGGCCCTTGCCCATCAGTTCATCGACGTAGACCAGCTCGTAGCCGGCGTGCATCAGGCGCAGGCCGAGCTCGGCGTCTTCGCAGATGGTCCATTCCGACCAGCCGCCAGTGCCCTCCAGCGCGGAACGGCGCACCATGGTCATGGTGCCGTGCTGGATGATGGCGTTGCGCTCGTTGCGGTGGTGCATGCCGATGCGGAAGAAGCCGTCGTATTCCCACGCGGTCATGCGGCGGAAACGGTTGTGCTCGAAGTCGCGGTGCGCCTGCGGGCACTGCACCACGGCGACTTTGGGGTCATGGAAATAACCGCTGAGCGTGCTCAGCCAATCCTCGCGCACCACGTAGTCGGCATCGATCACCGCTACCACGTCGGCCTTCGGATGGGTTTCCTTCAGGCCGAAATTGAGCGCGCCGGCCTTGAAGCCCGGCCACGGTTCCAGATGGAAGAAGCGGAACTTGGAGCCCAGTTTCTCGCAGTATTCCTGCACCGGCTGCCACACCGCCGGGTCCTTGGTGTTGTTGTCGATCACCAGCACTTCATAGTTTTCGTACTTGAGCGCGGCGAGCGAATCGAGCGTGATGATCACCATCTCCGGCGGCTCGTTGTAGCAGGCCAGGTGGATGGAGACGAACGGCTGCTTCTCGACCGGGTCGGGCGGCAGCAACCCGGCATGGCGCACCCATTGGCGCCGCCACAACACTTCCGTGAACTCGAAGCCGTTGATCAGCAGGATCGCCAGGATCGCCACCTGCGCGGGGAACAGCAGCACCAGCATGCTCCAGTCCACCCAGCTCAGGTAGAAATTGAACGGCAGCGTCACCGACCACACGATCAGGCCGCAGGCGAGCTGGATCAGCACATCGAAGAACAGCCGGCCCACCAGCTTGAAACGGCGGTAGCCGATGCCGAACCAGATCATCGGCGCCAGCGCCAGCAGGCTGGCGGCCAGTGCCTTCCACGGCCAGCTGGTGTCTTCGATCACGGGGCCGGTGAACGGGAACTTCAGCTGGCGGTCGGCGTTGAATATGCCCCAATAGGCGCCGGTGCGGCCTTCGCCCAGGTTTTCCTTCCAGGGTTGGTCGAAAGCTTCGAACAGATAGTAGTCGACGTTGTTGCGCTTGGCCCAGATCAGCCATTGGCGATCGAAGATGGCTTCGTTGGAGATGGAGGGATAAGCGCGCTCGCGGTGGTCGCCGTTGGATGGCCAGCCGATTTCGCCGACCACTATGTGCTTGTTCGGGAAACGCTGCTTGATCTGCAGATAGGCCTCTTCAGCCTGCCGGACGGCGCCCTGGTCTTCGCCCCGGATCTGCTCGGATGACACCGCGACACCGTTCCAGAAGGGGAACAGGTGGATGGTGATGTAGTCCACGTGATCGGCCAGTTCCGGATACTTCAGCCAGATGTAGTCCGGTTCGGCGATCGACACCGGCTGGCGGATGTGTGCACGGGCCCGGTCGAGGTAGGTGATCATCTTGTCGACGGGGATGTTGTTGCGGAACAGGACCTCGTTGCCCACCTGCACGCGTTCGATGGTGTCCGGATAGCGCCTGGACACGGCAATCAGTGCATCCAGTTCCTTCTCGTTGTTGTCCAGGCGGGTGTCGATTTGCGCACCGGCCATCACCTTCAGCCCTTCTTTTTGGGCCAGGCGGAAGACCTGGGGATTCTCCTGCATGGAATAGGTGCGGATGCGACTGGTGTACTGGTGCAGCAACTTCATGTCGCTGGCGATCTCATCGTCGCTGGGGAAGCTCTGATTGAAGGGGTTCTGGTAGCGCTGGAAGAACGACACCGAAAAGCCGTTGATCCGCCCGTGCCAGTCTTCCGGACCGTGCGGGCGGTTGCCCCACCACCATAGACCGAAGTTCAACGCGGCAACCACGAGCGCCAGCAGAATGGCTGCGATGATCGACAAGGGGCCGGTTTTGGCTGGATTGGGTGTGGCGCTCAAGAAAGTCCCCGCAGTTCACCTCTTCGGAGGCGCGTGAATCCTGTGGAGCTTAACCAATTCACGGTAGGTGGCTCAATAAATTGCGGGTGAGATGGTCAGGCCAAGGTCAGGGCAGGGGAGCCGGCCAGTCGTATGAGGCCCACGCACTTGTCGGCAAGGACACGCCGGAGGCCTGATCAGCCAATGTGGTTGCATTGACGATGGTTGGGTAGGCCACGCTGGCAGAAGAGGCGGGATGGCCTCGCGCCGCGGGCCAGATGCGTATCGCGTTATCCATCCCTTGTCGCACCGTCGACCGTTTGATGCTTTTTTCTTAACGCATGCGACTTGTTTCAGTGGCGTTTGGACGTCTGTTTTTACAAAGCATGATGGGCGTCTCTTGCACGTGTAGGCCACGCAAAAACGGATAGGCATGCGTGACGATGGAGTGCTATCGATCGGATCGGCGTTCGAGCTTAGCCAGGCGTGCAACGCGCTGGAAACGAATGGTGCAGCTGACGGCGATAGATACGGGCTATCATGTGCGGCTCCATGAGCGATACGAAACCCGATACTCTCCCCGCTTCCCCGGACAGCCGGCTGCGTGCGCTGCGCAAGTCGCTGGACGGCGTTTCCAGCCGCGATTTCGGCCGATTGCTGGGCCGCTGGCGCGGGCTGTCGCACCGTCCGGATGCGAAGAAACTGGATGCGCTGGCTGCCGAGATTGCCGCCTCGGCCGAGCGGCGGCAGCGGCGCGCGCAAAGCAAGCCCGAAATTCGCCTGGACGAGGCGTTGCCGATCGCCGCGCGCGCCGAGGAGATCGTCAAACTGATTCGCGAGCACCAGGTGGTGGTGATCGCGGGCGAAACCGGTTCGGGCAAAACCACGCAGTTGCCGAAGCTGTGCCTGGCCGCAGGCCGCGGCGAAGCCGGCATGATCGGCTGCACCCAGCCGCGCCGGCTGGCTGCGCGTTCGGTTGCGCGCCGGGTGGCGGAGGAGCTGGGTACGCAGCTGGGAGACAAGGTCGGCTTCCAGGTGCGCTTTACCGACCAGGTATCCGAGCAAAGCCTGGTCAAGTTCATGACCGACGGCATCCTGCTGGCGGAAACGCAGAACGATCCCTGGCTATCTTCTTATGACACGCTCATCATCGACGAGGCGCACGAACGCAGCCTCAATATCGATTTCCTGCTCGGCTATCTGAAACGCCTGGCGACCCGGCGGCCCGGGCTCAAGATCATCGTCACCTCCGCCACCATCGATACCGCGCGCTTCGCCGAACACTTCGGCAACGCGCCGGTGGTTTCGGTGGAAGGGCGTACCTATCCGGTGGAGGTGCGCTGGCGTTCCGTCGATGACGTGGCGGCGCGCCGCAACCAGCGCAACAGCGAGCTGCAGCAAGGTAGCGCGGAACATGTCGCTGCCGTGCTGGATGAAATCACCCACGACGATCCACGCGGCGACGTGCTGGTATTCATGCCCGGCGAGCGCGAAATCCGCGATGCGCATTTGCTGCTGTCGCGCCGGCAATATCGCGAAACGGAAATCCTGCCGCTGTATGCGCGCCTGTCTGCCACCGACCAGGACCGCGTGTTCAAGCCCGGGTCGAAGCGCCGCGTGGTGCTGGCCACCAATGTGGCGGAAACCTCGCTTACCGTGCCGCGTATCCGCTATGTGATCGACACCGGCACGGCGCGCGTGAAACGTTACAGCCAGCGCAGCCAGCTGGAGCGCTTGCACGTGGAGCCGGTTTCGCAGGCAGCGGCCGACCAGCGCAAGGGCCGTTGCGGACGCGTCGGTCCAGGCATCTGTTATCGCCTGTATGACGAAGCCGATTACGCTTCGCGCGCGGCGTATACCGATCCGGAATTGCTGCGTTCCTCGCTCGCCAACGTGATCCTGCGCATGCTGTCGTTGCAGTTGGGCGAGGTGGATGAATTTCCGTTCCTCGAAGCGCCCGACCCGCGCGTGGTGGCGGATGGCTATCGCCGTCTGGCCGAAATCGGTGCGATCGACGAAAAGCGCCAGCTTACTGATATCGGCCGCACCCTGGCGCGCTTGCCGATCGACGTGCAGTTGGCGCGCATGCTGGTCGAGGCGCACAAGCTGGGCAGTCTGCGCGAGCTCTTGGCGGTAGTGGCTTTCCTCAGTATCCAGGACCCGCGCGAACGTCCCGCCGATGCGCGCCAGCAGGCGGATGCGGCGCATGCCGCGTTTGCTGATCCCAAGTCGGATTTTGTCGGCGTGCTGAATCTGTGGCGCGAGTATGGCAAGGCGCACGAGGAGTTGACGCAATCGAAATTGCGTGACTGGTGTTCACGGCATTTCTTGAGCTTCCTGCGCATGCGCGAGTGGCGCGAATTGCATCGGCAGTTGTTGCTGGTGGCGCAGGAGCTTGGGTGGAAGCTGGATGTTGCTTCGGCTCCGCAAACTTCTTCTCCCTCTCCCCTCCAGGGAGAGGGTGGGGGTGAGGGGAGAATCTCGCGTGAAACCAAGCATGTGCGAGAGAAAGGCTCTCAAAAGAGCCGCGGTGGTGATGTTTCCAGCAAGCCCCGGCCCCTCACCCCAGCCCTCTCCCCGGAGGGGAGAGGGAGCCCAGGTAGCGATGATGGCGAACATCTGTACGAGGCAGTGCACCGCAGCCTGCTAGCCGGCCTGCCCACCCAAGCCGGCCACAAGGACGAAAAAGGCATCTACCGCAGCACCCGTGAGCGCCGCTTCCAGGTTTTCCCTGGTTCCTCTCTCGCCAAGGCGCCGCCCAACTGGCTGTTCGCCGCGCAGATCCTCGATATCGGCGGCCGCGTGTGGGGCATGATGTGCGCCCGCGTGGAACCGTTGTGGATCGAACAACAGGCCGCGCATTTGCTGCGCAGCACTTGCCGTGATGCGCACTGGTCGCGCAAGCGCGGCACCGTGGTGGCGTACGAGCAAGTCAGCTTGTTTGGGCTGGTGCTGGTCGAGCGCCGGCCGGTGACGTTCCAGAAGCAGGACCCCGCACTCGCCCACGAGATATTCCTGCGCGAAGCGCTCGCCCGTTGCGATATCGAATCACGCGCCGATTTCGTGCGTGCCAATCAGCGTGTCCTGGAAGATGCGCACGGCATCGAAGCGCGCCAGCGCCGCGAAGGCTTGATTCGGCACGAGGACGAACTGGTGGATTTCTTCCGCGGCAAGATGCCGGAAGACATTGCCAGTTCGCGTGCGCTGGATGCCTGGTATCGCAACGCGCGCCCCGCCGAGCAAGCGGCCTTGCGCTGGTCGATTGACGACGTCATGGCCGGGGGCGCGGGACTGGATCCGAAGGCGTTTCCCGCTTCGCTCGATATCCCGCCGCAACGGTATCGTTTGGAATATCGTTTTGTGCCTGGCGATGAAGCCGATGGCGTAACGCTGCATCTGCCGCTGGCCATGCTCAACGCTTTGCCGGCCGCACGCTGCGAATGGCTGGTGCCTGGCTTGCTTGGCGACAAAGTGGCCGAGCTGATCCGCGGCCTGCCCAAAGCATTGCGGCGCAATTTCGTACCGGCACCCGATTTCGCGCGCGCGTTCGTCGAGGCCGAAACGGCGCGCGATGAATCGCTCGCCAAGGTGCTGGCGGCATTCCTGCGCCGTGCGACCGGCGTGGAGATTGAGGCTGACGATTTCGCGCCGGTGCAGCTTGCGCCGCATTTCGCCATGCGGTTTCGCCTGCATGACGAGCAGGGCCGCACGCTTGCCACTGGCCGTGGCCTCAGCCAACTGCGCCAGCAGTGGGAGGGGCAGGCGCGCGAAGCGTTCTCGCGCAAGACCGACATCGAACTTACGCGCGAGGACGTCACTCGCTGGGATTTCGAGCAGATTCCCGAGCAAGTGCGCTCCGATGGCGGATTGCTGGCTTTTCCTGCGCTGGTCGATCTTGGCGACGCGGTTGCCCTGCGTGTCTTCGAACGGCGCGACGAAGCGCTGGCCGCGCACCTCAAAGGTGTCGAACGCTTGCTGCGCAATGCGCTCGCCAGCGAGGCCAAGCAGGCGCGGCGTCGCCTGCCGATCTCCAGTTCCGTCTCGCTCAAATACGCACCGCTCGGCAATATCGATGGCTTGCGTGACGACCTGGTCGAAGGCGGCTTCCACGATGTGCTTGCGGCGCACGATCTCAACGTGCGCAGTGCCGCCGCATTCGAAGGACTGCATACGCACGTCGCCCGCGAATTGTTTGCGGCAGCGGTGGCCCGCCTGGAGCTGGCCGAGCCGATCATCGATGCGCAGGCCGACATGAAACCATGGCTGCAACCGCCGTTGATCGGCTTTGCCCGCGCCAGCTACGACGATTTGCGCGAGCAGCTCGACGTATTGCTTGCTCCGGGTTTTCTGCGCGAGTTGTCGAAGGCCCGGCTCGCACATTTTCCGCGCTATTTGAAGGCCATGCGCCTGCGTGCCGAACGCCTGCGCCAGGATCCGGCCAAGGATCAGCAGCGCATGCTGCAGGTGTTGCCGTATTGGCGTGAATACCTCAAGCATCGCGCGGCCGGCAACGAAGGCCTGGACGAGTTGCGCTGGCTGATCGAGGAGTGGCGGGTGTCGCTGTTCGCGCAGGAACTGAAGACGGCCGAGCCGGTATCGGTGAAACGGTTGGCCAAGGCGCTGGAGGTCTTGTAGGTTGAGTGGGCGCCAATGGCACTCACGTTTGATGTTTGTAGCGATCTACTCCCTCCCCTGCGGTAGTAGGGGAGTGTTGGGAGTGGGATTGCTTGTGCTTCAGCCTGCTGCTGATTGCTGCGATGCATAACTGCCCGCCGCTCGCTGTGCTTGCACCTCACCCGCGCCCCTGAGGTATCTCCACGTTTTTTGCTCGTCATTCCGGCGAAGGCCGGAATCCAGTCTGGGTACGTCGTGCGCAGCACACATTACTTTTTGCTGAGTGTTGCGCATATCGTATTTGCACTGGATTCCGGCTTTCGCCGGAATGACGAGCAAAAAATGTGGGGATACCTCAGCCCTAGCCGTCCCCTGCATGCATGGGAGAGAACGCATGCTCGCGACATCGAGTTGCGGGCTTGAGTGGGACTGGCCCAGCGTAACCCTGCAGTCTGCCGGCCAAGCATGGTTGGGTTACGCTGCGCCAACCCGACCGACAGAGGGATTGCCGCACACCATGGTTCACGCCATCTCCACCGCAGGGCACTTGGCATCGTGGCAGTCACGGGCGGGCACGCTCCCCCCTGTACTGGCCGGCGCGCTGGCGGTGTGCGCGCAAAACGGCGTGAACGAACACGAATGCGGCGACGTGCTGGATCTCTTGGCGATGCTTGGTTGCGATGCGCATACCCAGGCGGCCGCGTTGTGGTTCGAGATCGGGCGCACGCACCCGTTGGTATGGGAACGCCATGCGGCTGGATTGCCGGAAGAGCTGCAGCGCCTGGTCGCCGGGCAGGTGGCGGCGGAGCGTGTATGGGCCTTGCATGCGCAGCGCCCGCCAGAGGGCGGTTCCGAAGGTCTGCGCCGCTTGCTGCTGGCGATCATCCGCGACGTGCGCGTGGTGTTCATCCTGTTGTCGCGTCAACTGGCGCGTATGCGTGCGGCTGCCAATCTGCCGGAAGACGAACGGCAGGAACTGGCCCGGCTGACACGCGACATCCATGCGCCGCTCGCCAACCGTCTAGGTATCTGGCAATTGAAGTGGGAGCTGGAAGATCTCGCGTTCCGCCATCTGCAGCCGGATACGTACAAACGCATTGCCAGACTGCTGGACGAGCGCCGCAGCGATCGCGAGCACTTCATTCGCGATGCGTTGGCCGAGCTCGGCCAGGCGCTGCGCAACGCCGGTATCGAGGCGGACCTTGCCGGACGTCCCAAGCACATCTATTCGATCTGGAAGAAGATGCAGCGCAAGGCGCTGGAGTTCTCCGATCTGTATGACATCCGCGCCGTGCGCGTACTGGTGGACAGCGTCGCCGACTGCTACGCCGCGCTCGGCATCGTGCATGCCCTGTGGCCGCATTTGCCCGGCGAATTCGATGACTACGTAGCGCGTCCGAAAAGCAACGGCTATCGCTCGCTGCACACCGCGGTGATCGGCCCGCACGGCAAGACGCTGGAAGTGCAGA
>NZ_DAIOEU010000069.1:0-22516 GCF_036746095.1 Dyella sp. | reverse complement strand
GGATGCATCAGAGCAAAATGGATTCCCGCTTTCGCGGGAATGACGGCCGTGTGGATTGCCTGCGAAGCAGCGCAAAATACGTGCCGGACAGCAGTGAGCGAAAGCTGGAATCCAGCGACTTGAAAATCCGCAAAGGCACTGGATTCCAGCTTTCGCTGGAATGACGAGCTGATGGCACTGAATTTCCATGGGAAATTTTCGATGCCGGGTGCTATGCCCGCGCATTTCTGAAGAACTTCATTTTCCCTGGGCAGCAGTGCGCGAAAGCGGGAATGACGGCCGTATGGGTTGCCGCAGACGTACATGGGACCACGCAAATTCCTTGCCGGACAGCAGCGGGCTTTCGCCGGGACGACGGGTCAAGGTTTTTCTGTTGTATTCAAGCGAAAGCGTCCTAAGTTCGTGCCATTGGGTTGAACGAAGGCGGGGCGTCAAGACGGGCGATTCACGGAGGCTCTGGGTAAGGGAGTGAATCGCCCGCCTTGGCGCGGTCAAACGCTAGAACTTGATCGATGCCGTGCCATAGATCAGCCGTCCAATCGGTGAATACGTCGCCACGTCCGCGTTGTTGTCGGTGAACGCCTGCGGCGCAAGCGGTGGCATGCGATTGGCGATGTTGTTGATGCCCAGTGCGACCGACCATCCTTTGATGATGTCGTGCGATGCCGAATGATCGACTGAATAGGCAAGCCGCAAATCCCAGGTGAGGTAACTGCTGACGGGGAGACGCTTGAGCGTGGTGCTTTGTGCGTAGACGATTCCGCCGGGGCCAATGTCCGTGACTGCCGATATGTAATTGTTGCCGACCGTGAGATCCCAATTGCCGTATTGCCAATCAGCCGTGGTGTAGAAGCTGAAGCGCGGAATGGTTCCTTGCACGCCGGTGCCGCCGTTGGTCGCGAATCCGGCGTAGTTGTAATACTGCTGCCCGGGTAGCGCCTGGAACTGATACTTGAAAAACATGGCCCCGTTGGTGGAAAACGTGAATGTACCGGCGTGGTCACTGACGAAATAATATTCCGCCGTCATATTCGCCGAGCGCACGTGCAAGCCGCCCAGGTTGGTGAAGCGGTCGATCGCATACAGGTTCAACGGATCGCCGCCGGAGCGCAGATAGGCTTCCACCTGCCCTGGCGCGGTGAACGCCGTCGCACCGGGCTGGCCGGGGAAATTCCCCAGTGCCAGGTTGGACGCGAAGGGCGACGCCGCACCCAGCTGATTCACGCTTTGCAGAATGTTGGTAAAACCGATGCCGCCCGGGTAGCCACGCTGGTCCACCGACGAGTAATCGAGCGATGCCGTCAAGCCGGGCAGCGCTTGCGGCGTGAAGGTGATACCCATCGAACGGGTGACGGCAGTGCTCGGTTTAAGGCGTGGATTGTTGCCGTCTTCACCATTGAACCCGAGTCCGGGAAGGCCGAACACGGATTGAATCACGCCGCTGCCCACCAGCCGCGTATCGGTGGGTCCGTACATCGCATACAACGTCGGTGCGGTATAGGCCCGCGAGAACGATCCGCGCAACGTGATTTGATTGTCGAATGGCTGCCAACGGAATCCGAACTTGGGAACCAGCGAATTGCCGGCATCGCTGTAATGCTCGTAGCGCGCGGCAGCGATCAGGTCGAAGTCGTGGAACCCGGGTGCCGACCAGCCGGGGCTGGTAATGGGCACACGCACTTCACTGTATGCACTATCGATGTCGCGCCCGCGCGAGAACGGATCGGCGGCGGTGCCGCCGATCCAATCGTGCGCCGTAGGACCGGTGTTGCGGCCATTGGGATCGGTATAGGCGGAGAGCGATTCGCGTCGCATTTCCACCCCAACGGCAAAGCCTACCTTGCCGGCCGGCAACTCGAATGGCTTGCCTACCAGCTTGGCGTCGAAGGCATCCAGCTTGCTTTCGGCGTGGATGGCTTCTGTGCCATACAGGTTGGCCAGCGAAGCGGGGTTGATGCCGGAGGCCACCGCCAATGGATTGAGCGCAGGCTGGATGACGAATGATCCCGCATTGGAAAAGCCGGTCTGGACACGACTGTAAGCACCACCGGCCACGGCATTGCCCTGCGCGTCGTAGCCACCGGCGATGGCACGGGCGACGTTGGGCGCATAGATCAGGTTGAACTGGTCCTGCTCGAGCGTGTTGTCGCTGTGGTCGAGCGTGGCCTCCCAATTCCAGTTGTGGGTAATGTCGCCGCGTAAGCCAGCCACGATGCGGAAACCTTCCGCGGTATTGATGAACTGCTGTGGCTTGGGAAGGTAACCGAACACCGCCTGATTGAACGTAGTGGTCAGCGGGTTGTAGGGCGAGCCTGCCGGCAGCGAGACGGTGGTTCGGATCGGCAACCATTGGGTGAAGCTCTTGGTGCGCGAATAAAGAATATTGCCGAACGCGGTGAGTTTGTTGTCGTCCAACAAATCGGCGGAAAGGTTGAGGCTCAAGCCTTTTTGATCCTGCCGTTCCAGCAAGGTCTGATAGCGGGAGACATCGAAGCCGTCTGCCACGGCGGTAGGCGTCGTGGCCAGGTAGGTGCCGTTGGCGATCAGGCTATTGATGTCCGGTGCGGTGGCCAGCGTACCGGTCGGATTGTCTTGCGCGGGCGAACTGAGTCCTGGAGCCAGCATGGCCCCAGGAAAACGGCCGTTGGCGCCGACGGTGCCGGGTATGTTGGAGATGCGGCCGTACAGCGGACTGGTGAAGCTGCGTGTGTCCTGATACAGGGGATCGGTCTTCGCTTCGCTGCCGGTCAGGGTGATGTGAATGCCATGCAGTGTCGTGCCCGCGACGAAATAGCCCGACTTCTCGCGGTAGTTGCCGCTGGCCGCACCGTAGCGCACGCCGACTTCCGCGCCTTGGTAATCCTTTTTCAGGATGATATTGACCACGCCGCCGATCGCATCGGAGCCATAGATGGCCGACGCGCCATCGGTCAGCACTTCGATATGGTCAATGGCCGAGATGGGAATCTGATTGACGTCGACGAAGTTCTTGCCGCCGATGCCGTTGATGCCACTGGTGGCCACACGCAGGCCGTCAACCAGCACCAGCGTATCCAGGTTGCGCAACTGCAGTTGGGAACCGCCGGCGGTGTTCTGGTTGTTGTTGTTCGCGTTGCTGGTGCCGGTGTTGCTGCGCCCGGCGAACGAAGGCACCACTTTGCGCAAGAGATCGAGCGCATTGGAGTTGACGCCGGCTCCTTTGATCTCGTCGTTGTCGACCGAGGTCACGGGCACCATGACCTCGTCGGGCGCTACCGGCAGATTGGAGCCGGTGACCACCACGGTTGCCAGGGTGGCCGGCTTTGCTGATTTGTCCGGCTGATCCGCTTTGGGGTTCGTGCCCGCGGACGTACCCGGTTTTTGCTGCTGGGGCGGCTCGTCCGCATGCAGGTTGGTGGAAACCGCGGTTGCGCAGGTGGTACCCATTGCCATCAGCAATGCGCCGAGCAATGGCTTTACGGTCAAACTCTGCATGGCGTCTATCCCTCCCCGGACGACACGTTAGCGACTGGTTTTTTCAAATGGCAGTCATGTAGTTCCGCTTCGATTTTCTTGCATGGTCGTGCACCGTTGTGGTTGATATGGAATGTGAGTGTTGTCGTGTTACCGGGGTGCGCCTATGGATGGAGCGCGTACCACAGGATTTCTCCTCCTTTGCCCGTCTCGCCGGGCGATGCTGCGAGGTAAATGCGATCGAGCGGCTTCCACAACATGCCGGACTTGGCGCCCTTCGCGCTGGACACGCGCGCCAGTTCCGCATAGTGGTTGGCATCGTTCTGCTGGAATACGCCAAGGTAGCCATCGCCGCCGGGCACATAGATGCGCTTGTGCACGCTGTCGTAGAACAAGCCATCCGAGGTGGCCGGGGCATCCAGGCTTGCTATCTGTTTGCCGGTCTGCGTATCGAGCACGATCAGCTTGCTGGGATTGCGCGTGCCGATGAACAACCGATGATCTGCTTCGTCCAGCGCCATGCTCAGGTTCGTCTGCGCACCCGTTAACGGCCAGCGCGCGGTCACCTGCAGGGTTTTCTTGTCCACTACGTCGACTTCGTTCTTGTCGGCCACGTTCACGAACAGGCGATGGCCATGCTCTTCCGCGCGCACCGCCTCGACGTGGTCGGAATCGAAGCGAAGCTTTCGATAGACCTTGCCGGAATAAGGGTCGACCTCGTTGAGGTAGCAGTCCTTCATCTCCACGTCCTTGCCGCCGCTCACGATGTAGAGCAGGTGCGCGGGCTTGTCGTAGACCATCGAGTCCGCCCCGGGCGCGGTGTTGATGTAGCCGAGCACCTTGTACGTCGCCGCATCCAGCACGCGTGTGCCGCCCTTGCCGCTGTCGGTCACGATCAGCCGGTCTTTTTCCGGCAGGTAAAGAATCGCGTGCGGGGTGCCGAAGGTGGTAAGTGTTTTCTCATGCGTGCCGGTGTTGAGATCGAACACTTCCAGCGTGCCGTGGTCTTCTGCGGCAAGCAGCAGTTTGTTGCGCTTGGTGTCCACGCCGAAATGGTCGAAATCGCCCGAATACTGCGGGTGCCATGACATGCTGCGCCCGGCCAGGACGGCTGGCGCGGTCCGCTCCGCTGCGGCCGGCGGCGCCATCAGCTTGGCGAGCGAGGGAATCTTGGCGGCCAATGCATCGCGGATCACGTAGGCGCGTTGCTCCAGCGCCTTCTTGTCGTCGCCGGGCTTGTAGTGGAAAACGATGCCGATTGCGCCGATGGTCTGCTTGCTGGCGTCGAGCAGGCGCGTCTCCACTTCGAAGCGATTGCCGTTCACTTCGAGGTTGGGAATGCCGGTGCGGATGGCGCGCATGTCGTCATCATCCGCTGCCTTGCCGATGCGCCCGATGCTTGATCCCACGATCACGTTGGTGCTTTGACCCGGCGGCGTGGCATGCATGGCAAGGATGATCACGTCCGGGTACGCCGCCATGGCCTGGTCGACCAGCTGCTGGGCGAGGGTGTTGGTCGGCGTGCCGGCGTCGTATCGGTAGGGCTGCGTCAGGTTGCCCGGATTGGAAATGCGTCGGGCGAGTTGATCGCGAATCTTCTCGGCCCGTTGTTGCAGGGCCTGTTTGTCGTCGCCATTGTGGTACGGATAGACGATGCTGATCGCGCCAAGCGTATCGCCGGTCGTGTCCAGCAGCGGCAGCTCGACTTCCAGCCGGTCGCCAGCCTTATTTACTTCGGCCAGCGGCTTGCCGGTGTTGACTACGCCCATGTCGTCCGAATCGGCTTTCTTGCCGATGCGGCCGATGTTGGAGGCGATGATGACGTTGTCCTTCTGTTTGGGCGGGGTGGCGTGGATTGCCATGACGATGATGTCAGGATGCGCCGCGATGGTCTGGTCGACCAGTTCCTGGGCGTAACTTTTGGACGGCGCCTGGGCATACAGCGGTAGAACCGAAAGGGCAATCGCAGCAGCAAGTACGCGACGAATCATGGTGTCGGATTTCCAGGGTGGTGGGTGGCAATGGTGGTTGGGTTCGCGCCGTGGCGATCCGGGTCGGGGATAGAGATAAACCTTCAACCTGACGTGTTCCTGTAGCGCGTCTTAAGAAAGGTTAAGGTTGCGATGCAGCATCGCCGGTGGGAGTTCAACGCGGCTTTGCCCAGGACTCGCCGTAAAGAGCGCCGCAGGCCGGGATGAAATTCCAGCGTTTCTTTTGCCTTCCGGGTGCTTGCGAGCTGCTGGCCGGTCTTGCAGGAAAGTCATTTACTTCTAAATAGTACATTTATATAATATATTTATATGTACTATCAGTCCGGGGCTGCTTCCCATCATGGCCGACTTCGCACTCACCGAGCAGCGCCTCGCCGTCACCTGCCGCCGCTATCCGGATTTCCCGCGTCGCCCGGCCACCCTGGTGCGGCTGATCAAGCATATTCACAAGATGTTGCACGACGAAGCAAACGCCAGCCTCAAGCCGTACGGTATCAATCATCCGGAATACAATCTGCTGATGATGCTGTACGGCTCAAGCAGCGGTACGATGTCGCCGTCGGAGCTGGCGGATGCGGCGGGCGAGAAGTCCGCCAATATCACGCGCTTGACCAACGAGCTGTGTGACAAGGGCCTGATCGACCGCAACAGCAGCGCCGATGACCGCCGCAAGATCGAGCTGAGCTTGACGCCGCAAGGACGGGCTTTGCTCGACAGCCTTCTTCCGGATATCTGTACGTTGCTGGCGAAGCAGGGGCGTCACCTCAAGGTTTCCGAGCAGGTTCAACTCGAAAAGCTGTTGAAGAAGTTTCTGAGCGGATTGGCGGACTGAGGCGATTTCCGATGTCTGTAACCGAAGTCCCGATGGCAGCTTCCAGGACGCGCGAGGTTTTCGTGACGACCCTGCGCGAGGAGACCACCACCTGGCTGTTCGTGGTGAAGTCGCTGCTCGCCTTCTACCTCACTGGCTGGCTGGCGATGCGGCTGGACCTGCCGCAGCCGTCGACGGCGATGCTCACCACCATCATCGTGGCCAATCGCCAGACCGGCATGGTGCTGGCCAAGAGCTTCTATCGCGCCATCGGCACGGTGGTGGGGGCGCTGGCGGGCTTCCTGATCGTGGCCTTGTTTCCGCAGCAGCGCGTATTGTTTCTTTCCGCGCTGTCGTTGTGGGTCGGTGGGTGTGCGGGCGGCGCCACGCTGTACCGTAATTTCAAATCCTACGCGTTCGTGCTGGCCGGCTACACGGCGGCGATCGTGGCACTGCCGGTGATCAACAACCCGCTGGAGGTGTTCCACTCCGTGGTATGGCGCCTGAGCGAGGTGCTGCTGGGCATCGGCGTTTCGGCCGCGGTGAGCGACGTGGTGTTTCCCAGCCGTATCCGCGACGACCTGCGCCGCATTTGCCGCGCGCAGTTCGCCAACTTCATCGATTTCGTGCAGCGTGCGATGTGCGGCAAGGTGGCGCGTGCCGATCTTGAAAACGCGCATCTGCGCTTCGTGCGCGACGCCGTCACCGTGGAAGACCTGCGCAGCTCGGTAATTTTCGAGGATCCGGAAGCGCGTGCGCGCAGCGGGCACATGCTGCTGCTCAACCAGCGTTTCATGGCCACGTCCACCACCTTGCAGACCCTGCACCACCTGATCAACCGCCTCAAGCGCAAGGGGCACGAGGTGGCGGCCGATGCGCTGATCGAACTGTACCGGCCATTGGCCGGCGCGCTCGATGCACCGATCGAGGCCGGCGCCGCGGCGCGCGTGCTGTTGCCGCGGCTGGATGGCGCGCGGCAGGCCATCGGCGAGCGCAGGGCGGCGTTGCGGGCGAAAATGAGTTCCGCCTACGACATGCTCGATTTCGATACCGGCGCCACCCTGGTCGATCGCTTCGTCGATGAGCTGTATGCATACGTCGAAACGGCATCGCAGCTGCAGGCACCCAGGCTGTTCGGCGCGGTGGCGGAACGCGTGCGCTTCGAGCGCGGCAATGACTATCTCGGGTCGGCGCTGGCGATGCTGCGCACCTCGCTCGTCATGGGCGCCTTGAGCGTCTACTGGATTGCTTCCGCATGGCCCTCCGGTGCATCGGCGATGCTGCTGGCAACGGTGTTCGCCGGCCTGTTTGCCGCCGCGCCCAATCCCAATCAGTGGGTGCTGCACACGTCGCTGGGCTTTGTGCTGGGCACGTGTGCGAGCTTCATCTGCCAATTCTTCGTGCTGCCGCTGATGGATGGCTTCGGCCTGCTGGTGGCAATCTCCGCGCCATTCCTGATGATCGGCATGGCGATGATGGCCTGGCCCATGACGGCTCGCGAGGGGGTGGGCTATTGCATGGGTTTCACGCTGACGCTCGTCGTGCGCAACGAGATGCATTACGACGTGGTGTTTTTCTGGAACGACACCTTGGCGCAGTTCATAGGCCTTGGCGTCACCGGCCTGGCTTTCATGCTCATTCCGCCGGCCATCGGCAGTTTGTGGCTGCGCCGCCGCCAACTGGAGCAGCTGCGACGCCAGGTGCGTCTTGCCGCCACCGCGCCGTTGCCGGGTCTGCGCGCACGCTTCGAAAGCGTCAATCACGATGTGTTCGGGCAGGTCGTGGCGCAGACCGAGCGCGGCAGCCAGGCATCGCGCAATCTGGTGGCCTGGATGCTGTCGATCAACGAAGTCGGGCGCACCCTCATCGAATTGCGCAACGACATGGCCGGTCGCCCGCTACCCGAGGACATGCATGAAGCGATCGAGCGAACCATCGATGCGATCGCACAGCTTTACGAGCATCCGGATACCGCCAGCTACGCCTATGCACGCGATGCCGTTGCCGCGACCACGGCGATGATCGGCGGTGATGAGGCCATGTGGCCGCTGCTCAACCACTTGAACGTGCTGCGTCTGGCCTTGCTGGACGAACAGTCCGTGCTTGGCGCTTACATGCCTGCGCGCACTACTACCCAAGGAGTTGCCCATGCCGCGTGAAATCGCCCTCGGTGGCGTGCTGGTTCCCGGACTCCTGGTCTGGTTCCTGCTCGCCGTGGTGTTGTTGCTGCTGTTCGACTGGGTGGTCGGCCGTTACGGCCTGTACCGCTACGTGTGGCATCCGGCGCTGTTGCGCCTGGCCTTCCTGATTTGCGTATTCGGCGGCCTTGCGCTGCTGACCTTTTGACGCTGAATGATTCGTTGCCGATTCCATGAAAAACACTCTCTATCTTCGTATCGCCATCACTGCCGTCATCGTGCTGATCGCCGCGTTCATCGGCTACGGCATGTGGCGGCACTACATGTATTCGCCCTGGACGCGCGACGGGCGCATCCGCGCCAACGTGGTGCGCATCGCGCCGGATGTTTCCGGACTGGTCACCGCAGTGAATGTGGTGGACAACCAGCAGGTGAAGAAGGGCGACGTGCTGTTCGTGATCGATCGCCCGCGTTATGAAGATGCCGCGGAGCAGGCCAAGGCGAACCTCGCCGCGGCACAGGCCTCCGTGGTGGCGGCACAGGCGAACATCGACGCGGCCAAGGCTGCGACCACCCAAAGCAAGGCCAACTTCGCCATGTACGAGGCGCAGTCCAAGCGTCGCCAGAGCCTGAAGGATGTCGTATCCAGCGAAGACATTGCCAATGCGAGTGCGACGGCCGATGCGGCGCGCGCTACCTGGGAAAAAGCACGCGCGGGGATCGAGCAGGCGACGGCCGCGCAGCAGCAGGCACAGGCTGCGGTGAAGCAGGCTCAGGCAGCATTGGCCACGGCGACACTCAACCTGCAGCGCACCGAGGTACGTGCCCCGGTGGATGGCTATGTCACCAACCTGTTGGTGCGCGTGGGTGACTACGCCAGCGCTGGCGCGCCGCGCCTTGCGGTCATCGACAGCCACTCGTTCTGGGTGGACGGCTATTTCGAGGAAACCAAGCTGCCGCATCTGCACGTGGGGGATCCGGTCGATATCCGCCTGATGAGTGGTGGCGTGCATCTGCGTGGCACGGTGGAGGGCGTGGCGCGCGGCATCGCCGGCGCGGTCGATCCGACCGGCAACGACCTGCTGGCGAACATCAATCCCACTTTCAACTGGGTGCGCCTGGCGCAGCGCGTGCCGGTGCGCGTGCGCATCGATACCGATCACATGCCGGCCGGCACGGTGCTGGTGGCGGGGCAGACCGCCACGCTGATCGTGCATCCCGGCGGGCATGGCGATGCGCTGGCGGAGTCACGGTGAAGCGGCCATGCTTAACGTGAATCCCGTTTTCCGTTTACCCGCCGCCGCCACGCTGGCGTTATGCATCGCGCTGGCCGGTTGCGCCACGCCGGGCGGTTTGCATCCCACCGGCAAGACGCTCGACGCGCGCAGCCTCAAGAGCGAACGGAGTTTCGCCAGCGTACCGCTCAGCCCCACCGCATGGCCGGCGCAGGATTGGTGGACCAGCTTCGGCGATCCGCAACTGAGCACGCTGATCGAGGAAGCGCTCAAGCACAATCCCAGCCTGGATGAGGCCCAAGCCCGTGCTCGGCAGGCGCAGGCGGTGACCGACGAGGCGTATGCCGCGCGGCTGCCGAGCGCCGACCTCGAGGCCGGTGCCGAAGGCAGTCGCTTGTCCTTGAAGGATCCGATCTATCCACCGTATGTGCTGGGCCATTTCGCCTGGGGCAAATCCGTCACCGCGAATTTTTCCTGGGATATCGATCTATGGGGCGGCAAGCGCGATGCGTGGGAAGCCGCACTCGGCCGTACCCGCGCGGCGGAGATCGAAGCGCGTGCGGCGCGCATCCAGCTCTCGGTGAACGTGGCGCGCGCGTACGTGCAATTGGGTTATGCCTTCGCCGAGCAGGATGTCGCGGAAGGCGAACTGCAACGCGCCGCGCAAACCTTGAAGCTGACGCGTCGGCTGGTAGCCGGTGGCCTCGGCACGACACAGCAGGAAGCATTCGCCGATTCGCAGGCGGCAAGCGCCGAACAGCAGAAGGCACAGGCCGATCGTGCCATCGATGCCGCGCGCAGCAGTCTTTCCGTACTGCTGGGGCAGGGGCCGGATCGAGGCTTGAGCATTGCGCGCCCGCATAGGCTTGAGGCTGGCCTGGTGGCGATACCGGACCGGTTGCAAGTGGATCTGATCGGCCGCCGTGCCGACCTGGTTGCCGCACGTTGGCAAGTCGAAGCGGCGTCGCAGGACATCAAGGCGGCCAGGACGCAGTTCCTGCCCAACATCAGCCTGAGCGCGATGGCCGGTTTTCTTGCCGTGGGCGGTAGCACCAACGTGTTTCAACTGCCGGCGCGCACGTATTCGGTCGGCCCGGCCTTGAGCTTGCCGATCTTCGACGGCGGCCGTTTGCGCGCCAATCTTGCCGGCGCCGATGCGCGCTACGACGCAGCGGTGGCGCACTACAACAGCCAATTGATCGGTGCGGTGAACGAGGTTTCGGATCTCGTTTCCGCGTTGGCCTCGGTGCGCACGCAAATCACGCTGGAACAGCGTGCGAAACAGGATGCCGAAAAAAGCTGGCACGATGCGTTGGCGGCATACAAAGGTGGCGTAAGCGGACCGCTGACGCCGTTGGCCAGTCGCCAGCAATTGCTGCTGACCGACCAGCGACTGGCGTTGTTGCAGAGCCAGCAGGCGGATCTTTCGATTCGGTTGATCGATGCGCTGGGTGGTGGCTATGACGCCAAATGATTGTAGGTGGGGTTACTCCGGACTTGATACCCGTCTGTTGATCACACTTCTTGCGGACAATGTGATGCGCGCCGGAATAGCTCCCTCCCTGGAGGGGAGCTGAGACTGGTTCACTGCGTTGGTAACTCTCCCGCTTCGACAGGAAGCGAAAAGATGTGATCGAGAGACAGGACTCGATCCGGCGGTAACTCTGCGATGTCGTTGCGAAGACGTTGGTTTACGCTGCGCCAACCCGACCTGCAAACTGTGCTTTTGCGATAATCCCCAACGACGTTGCGATAGGTATCACGCAACAAAACCAACCCGCCGCTTGGCTATCCAACGCGCAGGGCCGGTGCCCTTCAATGACAAGGTCCGCGCATGGGGAAGCGAATCTATTACTTTGGCGACTTTTGTCTTGATCCCGTGTCACGGGAGCTGACGCGCAACGGCGAGGCGGTCACCATCGCGGCCAACGCTTTCGGGTGCCTGACGTATTTGATCGAGCATCGCGAGCGCGCCGTCGGCAAGGACGAGTTGGTGTCTGCGGTGTGGGGGCGGGTCGACGTCAGTGACAACCTGCTGGCGCAAACCATCGTCCGATTGCGGCGCGCATTGGGCGATGCCGGTGCCGCGCAGCGTTGTCTCCGCACCATCCCGCGCGTGGGTTATCGCTGGATGCTCGATACGGTCGCTGCGGACATGCCCGGTGAAACAACCGAGCAGGCGCCACCCGCTCAAGCGGCGCCGGTCGAAATGCCGGCGCCAGCGGTGCGGCCATCGCCATGGTGGCGGCGCTCGTCATGGCTTGCCATGCTGTGCGTGCTTGTTGCCGCCGCGGCCTACTGGCCCTGGACGGCCTGGCACCAACCGCTGGATTTCAACCACGGCGCGGCCATTGTGCTGCCTGCCGAGGTGGACGCGCCGGCGGACTGGAAGTGGCTGCACCTGGGACTGATGGACCTGATCTCAAACGATCTGCACGACGCCCAGGTTCCCGTCGAAAGCAGCCAGACCGTGCTGGATCTGCTCAACCAACCGGATGGCAGCGCGCACTTTGACACCTTCGCCCTGGTGATCCATCCGCACGTCACCCTGGCCGACAACCAGTGGCGCGTGCACCTGGATGCACGCAGTGCCGATGGCCGCACCTGGCAGGCCGAATCGTCGTCCGACAACGTGCTGAAAGCGGCGCGCTCGGCGAACGCCCGGCTGATGGCGCAGATGGGTGTTGCGGTAGAACCCGGCAAGCCGGGTTCGAGTGACGCCCGGCAGGAATACCTGATGCGTATCGAGGCGGCGACCTATGCCGACTCCGGCGACGTCGTGCGCGACTTGCTCGACAAGGCTCCGCCCGATGTGCGGGAGATGCCCGAATTCGCTCTTGCCAAGGCTTCTTTCCATTGCGACCAAGGGGAACTGGAGCCTTGCAAGCAGGGCCTGGCGGATTTGCTGCAACGACTGCCTGCCGACAAGGAACCCGCCATGCGCGGCAGGGTGCTTGCGCAGCAGTACTACGTCTACTTCCGCGAACACAAATATGCCGAGGGCGTGGCTGCATTGAGCGAAGCGGTGAAGCTGCTGAAAAAGCAGAAGGGCAAGACCGATCTGGCATTTGCCTATGCCCAGCGCGGCGAGTTGGAGGTGTTGGAGAACCAATTCGACCAGGCGCAATCGGATTTCGGGCTCGCGCGCGTCAACTATGCGCTGGACGGCTATAACGTCGGTGCACTCGGCATGGACGAATCGCTGGCGAGCCTGGCCATGCAGCGCGGACAATTTGCCCAGGCGCTTCCCGTGATACAGCGCGCCTACGCTGCATACCAGCGCATGGGCATGCGCCGGTTCATGCCCGAGCTGCTGATGGATCTGATCGTTTCGCAGCGGATGTTGTTGCAGCACGTCGACGCGCTGGCTACCACCGACCGTTACTGGCCGTTCGAGCAGAAGCATTGGAATGTCTCCGACCAAATCGCACGCCATCTGCTGGTCTACGAGCGAGCGCAGGCGCTAGCCGACAACGGTCGCACCAGCGAAGCGAGCCGCCTGCTCGTAGATCTGCTAACGCAGGTCGCCAGCGATCCCGACGGCGAGCCGGGTCTGCAGGATACGGTCTACGTCCTGCTGGCCAAGCTTGCGTTGCAACGCGGCGAGGTCCAGTCAGCGCAATCCTGGATCGGCAAGGCGATGGATCAATCATTGCTGGAAAAGAACAACGACAATCGCGACTACGCGTATGCAAGGCTTACCAACGCGCTGGTCATGCAGCGTGCGGGCAAGACAAAGCAATTCAAGGATGCCGTCGATGCCTTGCAAGCCTGGGCGACCGGCCTGCCAACGCAGGACGCATGGATCGACATCTTGCTGCTGCGCGCGCAGGCGATCCAAGCGTGGAGCGATGGCCGGCATGATCAGGCCTTGGCGCAGTTGAAGCTCGCCATGAACAAGGCCGACGCATACGGTGTTCCTGAACTGATCGTCGACGTCGCCCAGGTCTATACGCAGGCGTTGATCGCCGCCGGCAAGGTGGAAGACGCCGCCTCCGTCAGCGGCAAGCTCTCGACCTGGAGCCAGGTGGATTGGCGCGCGGCGTGGACGCAGGCTTGCGTGTACCGCGCGCTGGGCCAGATGCCGTATACGAAGCAATATCAGAGCAAGGCACGCCAGCTTGCAGGTGATCGCGTGTTGCCGGTGGATGCGTCGGTGTTTATGTATTGAAAGGCAGCCCGGCTAAGCGCGCACTTTCCCTCTGGCCGTGACGCACTCCCTCGCCTGCGATGACAGGAGACGGTCGGGGCTGTGGTATCCCCACATTTTTGCTGACGATCCAGAAAAATTTAGGGGCTACATCGAGCCTATTTCGAAGCGCCTCGGCCTTCGCCCGAATGACGAGCGAAAACATGAGGTTGTTCGCACCCACACCAACCCGCCCCTGCATGCAGGGGCGGGCAAGCGATAGGGATATGCGCTTGAGCAAGCGCCGTGATGCAAACCTGTCAAAACTTGTAATACGCACTCACATTCACCTGATTCCCGCTCGTCTGCGTGCGATTCTTGCCGTTGGTGGTGGAATCGAGCATCGCGTGGATCCATTCCAGCGCGAACGAGTAATCGCCCACGCTGTAGATCAGGTTCGCCGCCGTCTGGCGATTTTTCAGCAGCCCGGTTGCACCGTTGTTCAACCAGCGGATCACGTCGGTCGAATCGGGTTTGCTCATGGAATAGAACAGGTTGGCGCTCCAGTTCGGCGTGAATTTGTAGCCGCCCATCACGTATCCGCCGGTGTCCTTGATGTCGCCGAATTGCGAGAGATCGCCAAATATCTGCCCGATGCCACGGCCCGTATAGCCCACGCCCTTGAACGTCCATGGGCCGGGCGTCCATTGCCCGCCGACTTCGAAGGCCGTGCTGGCAAACTCGCGCTTGATCGGTGTGGGCGACGTGCCGCCCACGCCAGCCAGGTTGATCTGGCTCCAGTGTGCAGCGGCGAACAGCAGCCAGTCTTTTGGCTGCTCGACGTGCAGCTTCGCCTCGATCTGCGGACGGAAATCAGCATTGCCGGCGCTGATGTAATTGATCGGACTGCCCGGGCCGTTCCAGGTGCCCGAGAACGCAGCCAGGTCCAACCGCCACAACGGGCCAGCAGAGCCGTGATTGAGATCCTGCGAAAACACGATGCCGGGGAAGCGCCAGCCGATGACGCCGGTGCCATAGCCGAGCGGGAAGGCGATGTGGCTCAGCGATATGGGCAGGTCATCCAACGGGAAGATCAGGTCCCACATCTGGCCGATCTTCAAGCTGCTGCCGGTCACCGGATTGTCCAGCGTCATATAGGCCTGGCGCAGGCGGGGCAGGGGTTGCTCCATCGAATAGCCGCCGGTGCCGTTGTTGCCGCCGAAGAAATCCATTTCCAGGTGCCCGCCGCCGATCCAGTTGCCCGCGATCCTGCCGCCGGTCAGGTCCAGCCAGAAGCGCGTATTGCGCACGTCCACGCCGCTCAGCTGGCCTTTCGAGCCGGGAATCGGGTATTCGGCGTTCTGGCCGTTGCCGAAGGTGAAGCTCTTGCTCTGCGTGAACGCGGTGGCGTTGATGAAGCCGTGCAGCGCCACCGACACGCCGGGTGAGCTGGTGAAGATCGGCTTGGCGGGCACGGCCGCAATGGTTTTCGCCTGCGCCGCCTGCACTTGCTGCGTCTGCTGGATCTGCGTTTGCTGTTGTGTCTGCTGGTTCTGCAGTTGGGTAAGCGCATCGTGCAGTTGCTGCAGATCCTGTTGCTGTTGGTTGAGTTGCTGTTGCTGCTTTTCGACCAGCGTCTTAAGCGCCTTGATCTCCGCATCGCGCTGGTCGTTCTTCTGGGCGAAAGCCGGAGTGGTGACGCTAAGACCTAGCGTTGCAAGGGCCAGAAACAGGGCATGGCGTTTCATGGTGTGCTCCTTGTCGTTATCGCAGTTGCACGGCGCGAGGCGTGCCAATCGGCAGCACTTCGCGCTTATGCGCATCGTTGATGATTTCCGCCGCCGACAAGTAAAACGCGAACAGTGCCGTCAGCAGGCCAGCGTAACCGCCCGCCATGTGCAGGCGAGCCATGCCGGTCCATTCGCCGGCAGCAAGCAGGAAGAAGGTGATCCACAGCGCGAGAAAAATCAGCTGCAGCGCGAGCGTGCCGCGCAGCGTGCCGACCCACATGTAAAAAGTGAATACGCCCCACATGAAGAGATACCAGCCCACGAAGGCGCCGGGCACCTTGTCATGCAGAAACAGCACGAACAGCGCGAACGACCACCAGAACGCTCCGTAACTCACGAAAGCCGTGGCGCCGAAGGTATTGCCACGCGGCAGCTCCATCACGCCTGCGATCATCTGCGCCGTACCGCCATATGCCATGGCCACTGCCAGCACCATGTTCATGGCATCGCCGGTGAACCAGCCGGCGTTGATCATGCTCAACAACCACGTCGTCAACGCGAAACCCGCCAGGCCCAGTGGCGCTGGATTGGAGAATCGCGCAATGCCTTGCTCGCTGCTCATGGCTGGAACCTCCCCAAAAAAATGGATGGAGTGCGTGCTCCGAATCGTCCGTCGCGTGTAGCTCCGCGAAAACGGCCTGCTTCCCCGCAGGCGTTGGTTCCTCCTTTCGAAAAGCTCGAGCTAGTCAAGCTGCCTTACGACGACGCGGCTTGATGTAGATCAGTTTCGGTAGAGATGCCCTGGACAGTTTTATTGCAATGCAGCATCTAATGCAGCGAAATAGATGGGCAGAGACTTTACTCAGATGGAACAAAAAGGGTAGGGGCCTACGTCTACTCGTTCGCGATGCGTTGCTCCCCTCTCCCCCTGGGAGAGGCTTAAGGCAACACTGATCAAGTATCGCCGTCGAGGCCCGCCACGATGGCTTGCACCCGCTGCAGGTCTTCCGGCGTGTCGACGTCGATCCCGTTTGGCGAGTCGAAAGCCTCGACGCGCGCGGCTTCCTGTTTCAGCAGCGCGCGTGCGCCATGCTGGCCGGAAAGCGCCGCCAGCGCGCCGAAGTAATCGCGCGGGAAGAGAGCAGGCGGCCCCTGCACACCGTGGCGTTCGGTGGCGAGAATACGCTCGGGCACCACGCGGTGACGCTCAAGCATGCCGCGCAATGCAGCCGAAGCAAGCAACGGTTGATCGGCCAAGCAGGCCAGCACCGCGGTGGCCTGCGGAAACGCGTGGATCAGCGCGCGAACGCCAGCCGCCAATGATTGGCCCATGCCAAGCTGCCAGTCCTCGCAACGAACCAGGCTCAGCGGCAAATCGTCGAGCACGGCTTCCACCTCATCGGCATAGGCGCCGGTCACCACCAGCACTGGCACATCCGTTTCCAATAGCACGCGCGCCGTGCGCCGAACCATCGCCTCGCCGGCAATCTCCGCCAGCTGCTTGGCGCCGCCAAAGCGGCTGCCTTCACCGGCAGCGAGCAGCAGGATGACGGGCGAGTCGTGGTGCATGGTCCAATGCTTGCGTGATGCTTGTGTGGGTTGGGTTAGCGCAGCGTAACCCAACGTTATCGATAACGAGCTACCGGCTGTAGGTTGGGGTGAGCGAACGCGAACCCCAACGTCGCCATGCCGTGCGCGCCGTGTTGGGGTTCGGCTGCGCGTTACCCCAATCTACGACGACCGACGGCGCCGTTTGGAAAGCATCGGCATGCTGGCTTGCCGTTGTAGGTTGGGATGAGCGGTACGCGGATCCCAATGTCGCCATGTCGTGCTTCCATGTTGTGCCTCACCTCAACCCCAACACCACTACGTGGTGCATGCCAAGTTGAGGTTCGCCTGCTTTGTACATCTAAATCCTGACGCCAGCCTCTGGGTCTTTCGCTCATTTCTGTAGCCGTATCCCGACTGGTATGCCGATGGGATTAGGTGATGCTTAACCCTGTCCCCATAAGTGTGATTCCAGGGAGTACTTGTTTCCATGAGCACCCGCACCAAGGCGAGTGTCGCTATGGCTGGCTTGTTGCTTGCCATAGTGGCCGGAGCGTATTTGTCGGGCTGGTTGACCTATCTGTTGCTTCGGGTCAACGGCCCGCTCACCGTGCTCACGTATTGGAACTACCATCAAGCGCTTGCACTGCCTGCTTATCAGCCATTTGCTACTCGAATCCATCTTGCCGGCGGCATCGGCTTTGGAATTTTCACCTTGGGGTGGCTTGGCGCGTTGTACCTCCTTTTCCGCCCGAAAAAACGGGCCACACACGGTGATGCCCATTTCGCGAGGGATGGTGAGATCGCCAGGTCAAAGCTCATCAACAACCACCCTTGCGGCGTCATTGTCGGCAAGCATCGTGACCGCTTTTTGCGCCTGGTGGGTCCGTTTCACATCCTGCTGGCGGCTGTAACGCGAGCGGGGAAGGGTGTGAGCTTCGTCATGCCGAATCTGTTGCACTATGAGGGATCGCTTGTCATGGTGGACATGAAGCAGGAAGGGCACGATGTCTCCTCCAAGTGCCGCTCTCAATGGGGGCCTGTCTACCTTTTCAATCCCTTTGCCGACGACTTGCGCACCCACCGCTGGAATCCGTTTGCTTATGTCCGCACGGAAGCCTTGCATCGCACCTCGGACATTCAAGCGATTGCCCAATGTTTGTACAAGGTGGCACGTGGGCAGGATCCGTTCTGGACCAATACGGCGCGCGCCACCTTTGTCGCTGCCGCCAGCCTGTTGTTTGATGTCTGGCAGCACACCCAGCAAGCGGGAGCGAATGAGGAAACGCCATACCCCACGTTGGGCGGCGTCTATCGTCTGTTGTCCGGCGACGGCAACGATTTGAGGGCGTATTTGAAATCCAGGCTGGCCAAACCTGACGTTTGCGAAGAAACGCGCACCAACTTCGACAATATCACGTCGCTACCTGAGCAGACGTTCGCCTCGGTCATCGGCTGCGCGCAGGCGCCTTTGCTGATTTTCGCCAGCCAGATTCTGGACAAGGCGACGTCCGGCAACGACTTCGATCTGCGGACGCTCCGCCGTCAGCGACAAACGATCCACGTCGGGGTCACACCGAACAAGCTGGGTGAAGCCAGCGGAGTCTTGAACCTGTTCTTCGAACAGGCGATCAAGCTCAACACGGATGCCACACCGCAAAAAGACCCTACGGTGAAATATGAGTGCCTGTTTCTGCTCGATGAATTCACGGCGCTGGGGCGCATCGATGCGGTCGTCAATGATCTCACTCACCTTGCCGGCTATAACATCCGCCTGACCTGTGTCATCCAGTCGCTTTCGCAATTGGATGACGTTTATGGTCCGGACAAGGCGCGGACCATTACCAGCAACCTTACTTGCCGCGTGATCTACACGCCTGGCGAGCAGCGCGACGCCAATGAGTACAGCGAGATGCTCGGCAACACCACCGAGCGAAAACGCCAACGCACCCGTACCAGTGGCGGGCAGGTGTCCTATACCGATATTGAAGAGTGTCGGCCCTTGATGCTCCCGCAAGAGCTGAAAGAACTCGATGTGAGAAAGGAAATCGTCTTCATTCGAGGCTTTGCGCACCCGATCATGTGCGACAAAATTCGCTACTACGAAGATAAGGACTGTAAGCCGAGACTGCTTGGTGCGGTCGAGGTACCCAAGTTGAGGCTCGGCGGTGGATCGCCAACGGGCAAAACGTCATGACGATAATTGGGCAATCCGATGATTGAATGTCCAAAGGCTGGGGATTATCTAGTGCTTAGCCACTGTCCCTCTTGGTATTTAAGTGTCGACCCTCTGTTTGAAATCCCGGTCTTCTTTGAACCATTGGTTCCCGAGGCTATCGAGCGCGTTGGGCAGTGGGCATCACGCATAGCCATCGTGCTCGACGGTGACCAACCCTCCGGTCGGGAATGGATCAAGCGTATTCGCAAGCATTGCCATATGGTGGAACGCAATACCATGCATTTTGGCGAGCGCCCTTACTACTACGCTTTTCCAGGCCACAACCGCGTTGGCGCAGACATTCAATATCTGGTGTTCACGCAGGGTGAGTCGGAGCCGGCGGCACGCTGGCGGATAGCGTTGGCCATGCTGCGGCAGTGGGACGCGGAACGCGTTACCCCTCATGCATTAGCGCTTATCGAGCCCAAATATTTCGTTGAAGATGCAGTGCCCATTTCGTTGGTTCGGAGTTCTTCCGCATGAATTGGCGAAGATGCACGCGGTGTCGTCAATAGGCGATTTGTTCGCATCGGTCGGTGCCTTAGTGGGATTCTTTGTGGAAAATCGGGTGACTGCGATATCGATTCTTGAGGAGAAGATTGAATGAGGTTGAAGCAGATAGTAGCGATAGCGGTTTTGATGGTGGGGTGGCAGCGTGCAACGCAACATCGTCGGCCCTCGAACTGACAGGGGTGAGTAGTGCAGGAAAAGCAGCCAAGGGCGTCACCATAGCAACTGCTGCTAAAGAATTAAATGCAACCTCGTCAGTGAAAAATTTGCTCTATGTGTTCGCTACACAAAACGCAGCTGCTTGGTCGGCGTTCGACACGGTTCCAGGTGTTCACTGGCGTGATGCCAAGTCGCGGAGCAACCTCCAAGGTGCGGGTCCCGATATGTCGCATTATCGAAGCGGAAGCTTGCTGCTAATTGGGTTTGGCGATGTTGACGTTCCGGATGGAAAGCTCGGTGCTGAAGCTGGGGTTTGCAAAGACAACGAAGGCAAGGTAGGGGTAACGCTCAATGGCGATGCGAATGATGTGCGGTCCGTGACATTGCTCAAATTTTATCCGAGCAAAAATTATCGGGAAATTATCCAGAACCAATTGAATGACGATGCTTCTGTCAAGTTGATCGCCGATACGTGCGAGTTGGATTACGGCACCACCGCACCCAATACTCAAATGAATACTTTCTATCAAATCGACATGGGTCCCCGTGCCGTCCCTGTGTTTGCAGAGGTTTATGTGGATGAGGACGGTGGCAATCAGGGGCCTGGGTATACCTATTTTGCTGACCTACCCGAATACGCGCAAGCCTCGGTGAATGCCTTCATCGACCACCTGGCGACCGGCGACACCGCGCACCTGCTGCGCGAGCTGCCATTGGCTGCCGGCACGACGCAAACGCCGCTCAAGGCGATGGCCTGGGGCGAGCATCAGCCGGTGGCGCGCCAGGATGCGATGAGCTTGCAGAAGCGCACGTTGCACTGACGCAGCGACGTCATCGGGTTGCCGAATCTGCGTGAGCATCTGACGACAGACGGGAGAGGTCGGCAACTTTATGCTGATGGCATAGCTGTCAAGTCATCGACCCTTTCAAGGAGCAAGGCATGCGCTTTCTCAGGTGCTTTCGAATGCATCTGCAACCTCGCTATTTTTGTTTCGCCGTTGCCGTATTTTGGCTCGTGCTGGCTGGCTGCAGTGAACCTACGTCCGCGCAGCTGTCGCATTACGGTGTGGAAAATTTCTTTGTCGATCCCAAGGCGCAGGCATTGGCGGTAGCCGCGGAGTACGGCGATGCGCAGGCAGTGCATCGTTTGATGAAAGACGAAGGGGTGAATCCGGATGCCGTCTTCAGCAAGGAAGGCATGCCGCTGTTGGCGTGGCCGATCTTTACGCACAACCCCAAGGGGTTGCAGGCGATGTTGGAGAACGGGGCTGATCCGAATGTCAAACAGGTTTATCCGTCGCGGGAGCTTGGACTTAGCTATGACGATAACGCCATGGTATGGGCAGCCAAACAGGAGGACCCGATCTATCTCAAATTGCTGCTGGATCACGGCGGTGATCCCAACACGCGCAATGTTAACAACGAGACATTGTTGTTCCAGGCGTTTATCTGGCACAACCAATGGCAGAACGTGCAGTTGCTGGTAGAGCGTGGGGCGGATGTGAACTCCCTTGCTGGTACGGGGGCAAGCATTATTCAGGTTTATGCAGAATGGGCCGCTTTCGACAAAGTCTATTGGCTCTTGGAGCACGGCGCCGACCCCAGTGTCGATTACATGATTAATCAACCAACGCCACGCCGCTCCCGCACCATCGAAGCCATCTTTTGGTCCCCGGTAAAGCCTGGGTGGCTGGAGTGGCAGGCGAAATGTCAGCAATGGTTGCTGCAGCATGGCTATAAGCGTCCTCCCATGCCCGACGTCTATCGCGACATGCGCAAGGACTTTGGCCTGCCCAGCGAAGAAAAAGATATTCCCTTGCCGTAATCCCATCCATCACGGAGCGATGTCATGCCTGAATTCCAAAATGAACAAGCCTTGCTGCAGCAGCTGCGCACCAGTGGCGATTCTGTCTCGGTGCGCAGAGCGGATGAGTTACAACGGCTCTATCACGCTCGCCAGATGGCGCTGCTGAGCGCGGATATTTACCCCGCTGCCAAAGGTGCAGGCGTTCCACCGCCGGGCTGGAGGCGTGCCAGTGAACATCCGGACTTGGTGAAACGATTCGCCTTGCAACTTGGTTTGAATGATGAGCAGTTTCTGCGCCTGCTCAAGCCACCCAGATCCGGCTTCCGCGCCGAAATCTACCTGCCCGATCCTGCGGTACTGGGTCCAGGCTATAAACCCACGACGGTGTTCAAAGGCTCTACCGGTGAGGTGTTGACCTCCAACGGTTTGCGCGATACCTCTAAGGAGGACTTCCTCGCCAACAACTTCCCGCAATCGATCGGTATGGAAACCGACTATTACAATCGCGCCATGCGCCTTGCCTGGCAATTGCGGACCAACGGCTTGCACGTCGAAAACACCGGTCACAGCCTCGGCGGTGGCCTGGCTTCTGCTGCTTCCGCCATCAGCGGCGCCCCTGCCACCACCTTCAACGCCGCCGGCCTGCACCCGCTCACGGCCAAACGCTTCGCTGAACAAAACGGCTTGCCCGTGTACGACGTGCAACAGCGCATCATCGCCTACCACGTGCAAGGCGAACTCCTCAACGACGGCATACAGAACAACCTCCACACACTGGACGAAGCCC